>JACCZO010000205.1 GCA_013695925.1 Chthoniobacterales bacterium | reverse complement strand
ATTTCGAGCCGGTCGACCTCGGTGGCGGCGACCTGTTTGGCGTGCGTGCTCATGACCAGGTGCACTTCGTTCGCCGAGGCGTCGATCTGGTCGAGCAAACGCTGGAGATAAACGGTGCCGCTGGCACCGGTGGCGGCGATGACGAGTTTCATGTCGCGCTATAGAACCACAGAACAACCGTGCACTCTAGGAGGATGATGTAGCGCGCCCGGAGCGACATCTTGCCGAATTCGCAGCGGTCGGCGAAGTAGAGCCGTGAATTTGCCCTGCGCATGAAACCACAACTCTCGGTCATCGTGATCGTCCACGACATGCGTCGCGAGGCGCCGCGCACTCTCTTTTCCCTCAGCCCTGGGTACCAACAAGGCGTGGCGGCAGAGGATTATGAAGTCGTTGTCATCGAAAACGGCTCGACCGATCCTTTGCCCGCGAAGGAAGTCGAGCGGATCGCGCCCAGCTTTCGCTACCATCGCCACGAAACGTCATCCTCCTCGCCAGTCGACGCCGTCAACCTCGGGGTGGAAATGGCCCGGGGTGAGTGCGTCGCGGTTTGCGTCGACGGCGCGCGCATCCTTACGCCCGGAATTCTCCAGCACATGCTGGCGGCGTTTCGGGCGTTCCCGAATCCTTTCGTTTACACGCTCGGCTGGCATCTCGGGGAGGAGGTGCAAAACCTTTCGATCAAATCCGGATACGACCAGGCCGCGGAAGATCGCCTCCTGGATTCGGTCGACTGGCGCGCGAACGGCTATGCGCTTTTCTCCGTCGCGGCCCTCGCCCTGTCCTGCCGCGAAGGCTGGTTTTCCGCCCTCGCTGAGAGTAACTGCTTTGCTCTGTGCAAGTCCGAGTTCGTTAGGCTGGGCGGATTCGACCCGCACTTCCAGGCGCCGGGCGGCGGTCTGGTAAACCTCGATTTTTTTGCGCTGGCCTGCGCGGCACCAGAGTTGACCCCGGTCCTCTTGCTCGGGGAAGGCACCTTTCACCAATTCCACGGCGGGGTCGCGACGAACGTTGCCATGGCCGAACATCCCTGGGAAAAATTCCACCAGGAATATGTGCGCCTGCGCGGCAAAACCTATGCGCCCCCGAGTTTTAGTCCGGAGTACTTGGGTCGGCTCTCACCCGAAGCGCGCCGTTTTCTACCTTCCAAAACATGAGCGCCACGGTTCGGCGGGTCGTGCTCGTCCTCGGGATGCATCGGAGCGGCACTTCGGCCCTGGCACGTGCGCTGCACACCCTCGGCTTCGGCCTGCCCGACAATCTTCTGCCTCCGGCGCCCGACAACACCGGCGGCTATTTTGAATCCAAAGATCTCACCCGGCTGAACGAAGAGATTCTCTCCGCCGCCGGGACGTCATGGCATGATCCCTCGCCGATTGTGGCGGAGTGGTTTGACTCCGCCGGCGCATCCGTCTTTCGCGAGCGCGCCAAGGCTTTCGTTGAAAAGGCGCTCTCGGCTTCGCCGATGATCGTGCTCAAGGACCCGCGACTTTGCCGGTTGCTGCCGTTCTGGCGTGCCTGCCTAAGGAATATGAATGTTGCCGCCGGGAGCGTGCTGATTTTGCGCGACCCGCGCGAAGTCGCGCGCTCGCTCCAGGTTCGTGTCCTCACGGAACCGACCCGGCGGGGAGGTCTTCTCTCCATCGCGCGAGCGCATTGGCTTTGGTTGCGTTACGTGCTCGAGGCCGAATTCGGCAGCCGCGGTCTGCCGCGGGCCATTCTCACCTACGAAATGCTGCTCGCAGATGCTCCGCGCGAGCTGACGGCCATCGCCGAGCGGCTTGGCTTCGATTATCCCGTCCCGCTGGGCGCGGCGACTGGCACCCTCGAGCGCGGACTTAAACGTCAGGAGAGCGGCGGTTTCGAGTCGTTAGGCTGGCCGGGTGTCGCGGTGCACTTTTACCACCAGCTGGCGGCGCAGGTTGCGAGAGGAGATGAAGTGGACCGCGCCGAGGTGGATGCGTTTCGGGAAGCCTTCGCAACCGCGGCCCCGGCTGCGCCTAACGAAAAGCCGATTCACGCCTGCTCGCCCGCTTACGGCTCCGCGCTCAGTAGTCTCGGTCGCGCGCAAGGGACCTTCCGCCAGGGCGCGCGGGTGCTCTTCGTTTCCGATAGCCCAGAGACACGCGGACATCTTTATCGAGTCGAACATCACGCGGCTGCGCTGCAGGCCGGCGGACTGGAGGCCGACTGGTGTCTGCTCGACGATTTCGATGACGAAGAACTGGCCGGGCTCGGCCTCGTGGTGTTGTTCCGCACCCCATGGGATGTGCGTGTCGCCGCGCTCTCCGCCGCCTGCCGCGCGCGCGGGATCAGGATCGCGTTCGATATCGACGATCTCGTCTTCGAACCCGACTACATGCGCGAGCCCTACTTCGATTACCTGCGAACGCTCAACCCCGTCGGGCGCGAACGCTGGGCCGCGCGCGTCGCCGGTTGGCGGCAAAGCCTCCTCGAAACCGACTGCGCCATCGTCTCGACCGCTCCGCTCGCCGCGGCTCTGGAAAAACTGGGGAAACAGGCGCTGGTTTGGCCTAACGGAATTAGCTGTCGCATGCTCGAGGACGCTCGCCGTCTGAGGGACCGTCCGGTCGACAAGGGCGCGGGCGTCCGACTCGGTTATGCTTCCGGCGCGCCGACGCACCAGAAAGATTTTGCACAGATTTCCGCGGTCCTGGCTGGAGTGCTGAACGACCGTTCGCAGGCCAGCCTAACGATCGTCGGATATCTGGATCTTGGGGAGTTCCCGGAATTGACCGAACACGCCGCACGCATCGAGACGCGTCCGGTCGTGCCCCACCACGAGCTCGGAGCGGAGTATGCGCGTTTCGACATCAACCTCGCTCCGCTGGAGGCGGGCAATCCCTTCTGCGAAGCTAAAAGCGAACTGAAATATTTTGAAGCCGCGCTCCTTCATATGCCGACGGTCGCCTCCGCGACCGAGCCGTATGCGGCGGCGATCCAGTCAGGAGTGAATGGCTTCGTCGCTCGCGACGAGGCGGACTGGCGAGATCATCTCCTCGCGCTAATTGACGACCAAGCAGCGCGCGAGCGAGTCGGCCGGGAGGCGTTTTGGCATGCCGTGGTTCGGTTTGGGCCGGAGGCGCAGTGTCTCGGCGGGCTGTCGGCGATCGGGGAGTTGATCGCGGACGGAGAGCCCGGGTAGCGCACGCGTCTCGTGTGCTGGTCGCGGTGTTCCACCGCGCCGAACTTTTCCTACAGGCGGGGCGACAAGCAAAGTCCGCGACGGTGGAACACCGTCGCCAGCACGCGAGACGCGTGCGCTCCCCGGATCCTTTGCCGACCCGCTAGAGATACCCGCGCTCTTGAGCTTTTTCGTTAGGTCAATCTGCCGCAGGAGGAGCTCGCGATAAAGCGTCTGCGCATCCTTGTTCGGTTCGATGACGGCTCTTTTTGTCCACCACCACCAGATCGTCGACCAGTTTTTCCAGAGTCAGCGGTTTGCCTTTCACCTGACAATAAGTCCAGGCGGCCTGGTGCCGAATTTGAAATTAAGCCTCGTTGGGCGCAATAAGATAGCGATGATCAAAAAGCTTTTGCACACACGCTATCGCGTCAGCGACCTGGAAAAGACGGTTTCATTTTATCGCGACGTCCTCGGTCTGGAGGAAGTGCGGCGCCACACCTCGGGCCGCGGGTCACAGCTTGTCTTCCTTAAAGCTCCCGGGAGCGAGGAAGAAATCGAACTTTGTAAATTCGACGAAAGCGGTCCGGTCGTGGTTGGCCCGGACCTGACGCATCTCGCTTTCGAAGTCGACAATATCGAAGAGTTCGCCAAGCAGACCGCGGCCAAAGGTTATCCGCTCTCGGACGGGCCACATCCAAATGGCCGCGGTGGCGCGATTGCTTTCATCGACGCCCCGGAAGGCTACGAGGTCGAGCTGATCCAGCGTGGAGCCGATCGTTAGGCTTGCGCGCGCTCATTTCCTGCTGCTACTTTCTGTTATGATTCGCCGAGCCCTGACGCAGATCGCCTATCCGGTGACGATCGTGCTCACGCTCGCCTGCGTGGCGGCCGCCAAACCGAAACATAGGGAGGTCCGCCGCGCCACCCCGGTGGCGCAGGAGGAAGATGAGCTGGCGGTGGCGTATCAGACGAGCGTCCTCGACGCGGGCAGCGCGGTTGTGCCCAAGACGCGGGCCGCCTCGGTCGTGGTGGCGGATGCGCGCACCGGCGAGGTCCTCTATGAGAAAAATGCCGACGCCACCCGCGCCGCGGCCAGCACGCAAAAGCTGCTCACGGCGCTAATCGTGGCCGAAGAAGGTTATCTCGATCGCCGGGTGACGGTGCAAAAGGTCGATACTTTGGCTGACCCGGTGCGATTGAATATCAAGCCGGGCGAGACCTACCAGCGAATCGATTTGCTCCGAGCGCTGCTGGTGAAAAGCCCTAACGATGTCGCCCGCTGTCTGGCCCGCGATAACGCCGGCAGCATCGAGCTTTTCGCCGAGAAAATGAATGCCAAGGCGCGTGCCCTTGGCGCGACGCACTCAAATTTTGTCAACCCGAACGGTCTGCCCATCCCCGAGCAATATTCCACCGCGCGCGACCTTTCCCGGATCGCGCTCGCGGCCTACGCGAATCCGACGATTCGCTCGATCGTTTGCCTGCCGCAGATAGTTTTTCGTTATGCCAACGGCCGCACGCGGGAGTTGGAGAACACGAACAAGATCCTGAAACGACTGCCCTATTGCAATGGAATGAAGACCGGCTACACCGAAGCGGCCGGGCATTGTCTCATCGCCAGCGGCACCATTCCGGGGCGCGACGTGATCGTCGTCGTGCTCGGAGACAGCAAGGCCGGCGTCTGGCAGGATGCTTCCGCGTTGCTTTCCTGGGGGCTCCGGCGGATGTAATTCACGCGGCCGGGGGCGCGTGCATGAGCGAACTTTTCGAGGAACAACTGGAGGCGCTGCACGCGCGCTCCCTGCATCGCAAGCTGCGCGAAATCGGGACGGCGCAGGGACCGGCCGTGCGGATCGTTGGGCGGGAGCTCATCAATTTTTCCTCCAACGATTATCTCGGATTGGCGGCTGACCCGATTCTCCGCCAGGCGGCGATCGCGGCGATCGCGGAATTTGGCGTCGGCGCCGGTGCGTCGCGTCTGATCAGCGGAACGCAATCGCCGCATGTGCAGCTCGAAAGCACCCTCGCGAAATGGAAGGGGGCGCCCGCGGCGATATGCTTCAGCAGCGGCTACGCCGCCGCGCTGGGGGCGCTCCCCGCGCTCGCCTCGAAACAGGACGTGGTGATTCTCGATAAACTTTGCCACGCCTCGCTCATCGATGGCACCCGGCTGAGCGGGGCGACGCTCCGCGTTTTCCCGCACAATCACCTCGGCAAACTGGAGAGCCACCTCGAGTGGGCGCGCCGTGAACATCCCGACGCGCGCGTCGTGATCGCGACGGAATCGGTCTTCAGCATGGACGGAGATCGCGCCCCGCTCCAAGAGCTGGTCGAGCTGAAGAATCGTTTCGAGGCGACACTCCTCATCGACGAAGCGCACGCCGTCGGCGTGATCGGACCGCATGGCCGGGGCCTGGCCGCCGAGCTCGGCTTGGAGGGCGAAATCGAGGTCCAAATGGGCACCCTCAGCAAATCGTTAGGCGTGAGCGGCGGCTACATTTGCGGCTCACGCAACCTGATCGATTGGCTGATCAATCGCGCGCGTTCCTTCATTTTTTCCACCGCCCCGCCGCCCGCGTTGGCCGCGGCCGCCACCGCCGCGATTCGTTTTTTGAATTCAGAGGAGGGCGACGCGCGCCGTAAATTGCTCTGGCGACGAATTGTTCAATTTCGCAAATTGCTCCCGGACGGCGGCGCCGCTTTTGGCAAGCCCTCGGCCGCGATTATCCCGTGGATGGTCGGAGACGAACGGCGGGCGCTCGACCTGGCGCGGGCGTTGCAGCAGGAAAATTTCTTGGTCCCGGCGATCCGTTATCCCACGGTGGCCAAGGGCGCAGCCCGGCTCCGGATCACGATCAGCGCGGCGCATTCCGCCCTGCAGATTGCCTCGTTAGGCGAAGCACTTGGGCGGCTGGCGAAGCAGGCAACGGGTGCACGACAGGAGGAGCGCCCCCGGTTGCCCGGGGGGTGACGGCTTGGTTTCGTGCCTGGCCGGGAGCAACCGTACAAGCGGCAAGAGAGCCGCGGCCAGGAGCAAACTGAGGGACAATTTTAGTCTTCATTTCCTACCTCCAATCCGGGCCAAACATTATTTTCGCCCGGTGTTTCTATATTGCCGAGAGACGCGGGTGCCGCGCTATGCGAAGCGTCCCAGGATGGCTTGCAGCTTTGCCCGGGTGACGGCCGGCCATAATGCCCGGTCAGTGACGAGCGCGGAATCGAGCGCGCAATGTTCCGGCCAATTCGGCTCGGCCGGGATTTGTGGAATGACCGCCGCTAGAATTTTCTTGGCCGTCTCGGCATTGGCCAGCAAATGGCCGATCACGGTCTGCGCTGAGACCGGTTCTTCCTCGACCTTCCAGCAATCGTAATCCGTGATCATCGCCATGGTGGCGAGGGCGATCTCGGCTTCGCGCGCCAATTTTGCCTCCGGCAGATTGGTCATGCCGATGACGTCGAAACCATGCCGGCGATTAAGCTCCGATTCGGCGCGGGTCGAAAAAGCTGGACCATCCATGTTGACGTAGGTGCCGCCGTTGTGGACGCGCATGCCTAATGCCGCCGTCGCTTCCGCCAGGAGATCGCGCAGCCGGGTGCAGATCGGCTCCGCAAAACTAATGTGGGCGGCGATCCCGTTTCCGAAAAAAGTGTGGTCGGCGCGCTGGCTGGTCCGGTCGTAAAATTGCGAGGGGAGCAGCACATCGCGCGGCGCGTAATGTTCCTGCAGGCTGCCGACTGCGGTCACGCAAATGATCCAGCGCACGCCTAACGAGCGCAGGGCATAGATGTTGGCGCGATGGTTCAGTTCATGCGGGAGGAGACGATGCCCGCGCCCGTGCCGGGGCAGAAAAAAAACCCGGCGTTCGTCAACGATGCCCCCGACAATGACATCCGACGGCGCACCGAACGGGGTCGAGACCTGATGCTCCTGCGAGTCGTGGAATCCCTCGATCTGGTAAAGGCCGCTCCCGCCTATGATGCCGATGGCCGCATTTTCTGATTTCATTGCGCGGACGGATTATTCAAAACGGGGTTCGCTTGGGAAGGGTCTTTTTCGAGAGAGGTGCAAAGATGATCAGAAATAATGTTGGTTGGTTGCGCGCGAGTTGCGTGGTGCTGTTGGCGGCCATCCTCGCCTCCTGCAGTGTTCCGCCATCCGGAATGCGGTCGCGCATCTCGTCCGCGGACTCGGGCGCGACGGCGGAGGGCGCTTTTGCCCAGCCGCCCCAGGATCGACCCGGGCTCGGGACGCGCTGGGGCGAATCCCGCCGCTCGCCGGTCGAGGCGACTCTGTTTCAGCGTGCCTCGCCGACCCGGCCCCTGGCGAGCGCCGCCATCTATTACAACGATCGCGCCGGGATTGAAGCGATGGCGGCCGCTTCGCAGCTGCGGCGAGTCTGGCCGGTGCTGCCGGGGCCAGCGTCGAGTCTGGTCTCAGTCGGCTTGAAAGATCAGAGCGGCCGATTTCTGCCCGGCCTGATCGTGGGCGACCGCTGGTTTGTGGTCGGCGAAGAAGGACGCCGCTACTCGATCGTGGTGCGCAACGGGAGCGATCTGCGGCTCGAGATCGTTCTCTCGGTCGATGGACTGGATGTGCTCGATGGCCGGCCGGCTTCGGTTCGGAAACGCGGTTATGTGATTGCTCCTCACGGGACGCTGGTGGTGGATGGTTTCCGGCAGAGTGCCGAGGCGGTCGCGGCTTTTCGCTTCAGCCCGGTGCGGGAATCGTACGCCCAGGAAAAGTATCGCGATACACGCAACGTGGGCGTGATTGGGATCGCGATTTTCAACGAACGCGGCACCTTTCCTTGGACCAATCGTGAGGTAAAAAAGCGACTCAAGGCACAGCCGTTTCCCAGTGGATTCGCGACTCCTCCGTAAAGGAGCCGCGGCGGGTTTTTTGACGACGACCCGTAAATATGGTTTGATCGCGGATCAAGACGACGCTCGATATTCCGGACGAATTGTTCAAAAAGGCTAAAGCGCGCGCGGCCATGGCTGATCTGACCCTCAAGGATTTCGTTTGTGGCGCGCTGAGGGAAAAGCTAAGCAAAAAGCGCCCAGCGTCTGATGCAACCAGCGGGTGGCGTGCGGTTTTTGGGCGGGCGCGGGCTCAGCATGTAAAGGAAGTCGATCGCACCATCGAAGAATCTTTCGAGAGAATCGATCCGGCCGATTGGCGATGATTCTGGATACGAACGCGGTTTCGAGTCTCTTCATCGGCGATCCCAAGCTGGCCGAGGTACTCGCTGAGCACGAGCGACATCAATTGCCGGTCATTGTCGTGGGCGAATACGCCTTCGGATTGTCGCGATCACGAGGTCGGCAGCGCTTACATACGTTGCTCAATCAACTGGTGCGAGAGTCTGACATTCTCGAAATCGATCTGGAGACGGCTCGGCACTACTCGGAGGTGCGCGGCGCGCTTTATCGACGAGGTCAGCCTATTCCAGAGAACGATCTTTGGATCGCTGCCCTCTGTTTCCAACATGGGCAGCGGCTGGTCAGCCGGGATCTACATTTCGATCGGATTCCGGAATTGCGCCGGGAAGGTTGGTAAGAGGTCAAAACTGCGCCAGACTCTGCGTCAGCAGATGCCGAAATTCTTCATCAAAACCTACGGTTGTCAGATGAACGAGCGCGACTCCGAACAGGTCGCGCGGTCGCTGCTCGATCGTGGCTACGTGGCGGCGGCGAGCGAAGCGGAGGCTGATGTCGTCCTGCTCAATACCTGCAGCGTGCGCGACATGGCGGATGCGAAGGCGCTGGGGAAAATGGGGATGCTCGGCAAAATGGCGCACGAACGGCCGGAGACGGTCTTTGGTTTCCTCGGCTGCATGGCGCAGGCGCGCGGGGCGGAGTTGCTCGAGCGCGCGCCGCACGTCGACCTCGTGGTGGGCACGCAAAAATTTCATCGGGTGGCGGATCACGTGGAGGAATTGGTGGCGCTGAAGCGCGCCCGGCGAATGGACGACCCGCGCTGCTCGATCGTCGATACGGACGAAGAAGCGGGCTCCCAGGAAACGATCCGCGAACACACGCTGCGGCCGCGGCAGGCGACCGCCTTCGTCTCGATCATGCAGGGCTGCAACATGCACTGCACTTTTTGCATCGTGCCGCGAACGCGCGGCGCGGAACGCAGCCGGACGGTTGCCGAGATCGTTAGGGAAGTGAACGGCCTCGTCGCGCGGGGCGTGAAAGAGGTCACGCTCCTCGGCCAAATCGTAAATCTCTACGGGCGCCATGAATTCCCCAAGGTCGATGGGAAGAGTCCCTTCGTGCAGTTGCTCGAAGCGGTCCACGAAGTCGAGGGGCTGGAGCGTCTCCGTTTCACTTCGCCGCATCCGATTGGTTTCCGCGCCGATCTGGTCGCGGCGCTGCGCGATCTGCCGAAGCTTTGCGAACATGTCCATCTTCCGCTGCAGTCGGGCTCCGATCGGATTCTGAAAGCAATGCATCGCACCTACACGGCCGAGAAATATCTCCGGTTGGTTGAACAGCTCCGCGCCACCCACCACGAAATTGCCCTAACGACAGATGTGATCGTCGGTTTTCCCGGCGAAACGGAGGAGGATTACGGAAAAACGCGCGCTCTCGTGGAGCAGATCCAGTTCGACAATGCGTTTGTCTTTCGCTATTCGCCGCGAAGCGACACGCCGGCGGCGGAGATGGCGCAGCAGATCGAGGAAGACGTGAAAGCGGCGCGCAACCATCATTTGCTCACGGTGGTGGATGCGGCAGCGAAACGGGCCGGCGCGCGTCTCGTCGGACGCGAAGTGGAAATCCTCTGTGAAGGCCCGAGCAAGACGAATCGCCAACGCCTAACGGGTCGGACGCGCGGCAACAAGATTGTCGTTTTTGAAGGACCGGAGAACAATATCGGCCAATTGATCAACCTGCGGGTGACCCATTCGACCGGCTTTAGTTTGTCGGGGGTGCGGACGCAAATCGCAGAGAGTTGTCATTTGCCGATGGAAGAACTTCTGCCGCCCGTCGGGGCCGCTTCATGATTTATTCGATCTCTCTACAGGCCGCCGGCTTGATCGCCGGTCTTCTCCTCGCCCTCCTCAGCCTCTGCGCGGTGCTTCTGCCGGCCCGCAATTTTCTTCCGCAGTTTCCTCGTTCGCGTGTTGCCGGCGCGCTGCTCCTGACAATCGACGTGATCTGGAGCCTGTGGCTTTTGGCCACGATGGAGATGGGCGAGTTCTCCAGTTTCCGGCGGCCGTTACTGGTCATTCTGCCGATTGGATTTTTTCTGGTGCTGCGTTTCGTCGATGAGTTTCTGGCTGTCCGCGCGCTCGGGATTCTGTTTTTGCTCGCCGCCGAACCATTGCTCAACGCCGCCTTCCTGCGGCCGGAAACGAGCCGGTTGCTGGTTACGGTGCTGGCCTACCTCATGATCGTGGCCGGGTTGATCTGGGTCACGATGCCTTACCTTTTGCGCGACCAGATCCAGTGGAGTGTAAAATCGGACGCGCGTTGGCGGCTGCTGTCCGGTTTCGGTTTCGTCTTCGGCGCGCTGATCGTGGTTTGCGCGTTTGTGGTCTACTAGGGTTCGCGATTAAACCTTGAGCCGCATCCTGGTGATTCGCGGTGGGGCGATCGGGGACTTCATCCTCACCCTGCCCGCGATCAAACTGCTCCGCGATTCCTTTCCCTCGGCCCATCTCGAGATTCTGGGTTACCAGCACATCGTCGCGCTGGCGCAGATGAGCGGATACGCGGATGCGACGCGGTCGATCGAATACGGGGCGCTTTCCACCTTCTTCAGCCGCGACGGCGAACTGGCGCCTGATCTGGTCACTTACTTCAGCGGTTTCCAGCAAATCGTAAGCTATCTTTTCGATCCGGACGAAATCTTCTCGAACAATTTGAGGCGCGCCGGGGTGCGGAATCTCATCGCCGGTTCGGCGAAGATCGATGATCAGGAACATGCCGCGCGGCAGTTGGCGCGCCCGCTCGAACGGCTTGCGCTTTACCTGGAAGATCCCGCCGCGCTGATTGTGCCTAACGAAGAGCGAGAGTTGCAGCCTTCCCTCATCGCAATCCATCCCGGGAGTGGGAGCGAAGCGAAGAATTGGCCCCTCGATCGCTTTGTCGAGCTCGCGAGCGCGTTGCTGCGCCCGGAGGCAGACAGGCGCCTCCTTCTCGTTTGCGGCGAAGCAGACGAAGATCGCGTCGCGAAAATTTTCACAGTCTTACCTCAGAAAAAAACCAGCGTATTGAAAAATCGCCCCCTTCCCGAACTAGCCTGTGCCCTGCAGAACTGCGCTTTGTTCATCGGTCACGACAGCGGCATTTCGCATCTCGCCGCGGCGGTCGGGGCGCCCAGCCTTCTCCTCTTTGGTCCGACCGATCCAGCCATCTGGGCGCCGGCCAATCCGCAGGTGTGCGTCTTGCGTTCGCCCAGCCTAACGATGACTGGGATCGAAGTTCCGCGCGTGCTGAAGAGCGCCTACGAGCTGATGCGCATCGGCATCAGGACGTAGAGGAAAGGGCTCTGAATCTTGATCACGCCCGGGCTCATCTCGTCGATCAGGTCGAGGAAAACTTCGTCCTCAGTCAGGTTGCGCAGAGGCGCCATGAGGAATTCAGGATTAAATGCGATCGAAAACTCGCGGCCCTTGTAGGCGACCGGCAACGATTCCTTGGCTTCGCCGACTTCCGGGGTGTTGGCCGTGATGTCGATGTTGTTCTTGGTGAAGTTGAGCTTGATCGAATTCGACTTGTCGCTCGCGAGGAGCGAAACGCGGCGCAGGGAATTGAGAAAAGTCTCACGTTCCAAAGTCACGCGCTCTTTCATTTCGCCCGGGATGACCTGGCGATAGTTCGGGTAATTACCCTCGATCAATTTCGAAACGAGCAGCGTGTTGTTGAGATCAAAGGCGATCTGGCCGCTGCCGACACTCACCCGCACGTCGCCATCGTCGGTCAGGAGTCGCTGCAATTCCGTCACTGCCTTGGTCGGAATAATGATGTCAGCCTCGTGACTGCGCGGGAATTCGAGATCGATGTCGAGCATCGCGAGCCGGCGTCCGTCGGTCGCGACCAGAGTCAGCTTGTTGTCCTTGAAACTGAAAAGAACGCCGTTCAAAACATAGCGCGTCTCGTCGGTCGAGATGGCGTAGGAAGTTTTGCGCAGACCGTCGCGCAAATCCTTTTGCCGGATGGTGACGACCTTGGAATCGTCGAACTTCGGAAGCGGCGGAAATTCTTCCTCGGGCAAGCCGAGAATTTTGAAAAAACTCTGCCCGCTGCGAATAGAGGCAGCATTCTTGCCGTCGACATCGAACTGAATTTCGCTCGAGGGCAGCTCGCGAATGATGGTGAAGAGCCGCCGGGCCGGCAGGGTGGTCGCGCCCTCTTTTTCGATCTGCGCTTCGAAACTCCCCCGCACTCCGACGTCCAGATCGGTCGTCGTTAGGCGGACTTCACTTCCGTTCGTCTGCAGGAGAACGTTCGACAAAATCGGCAGCGTGGTGCGCGTGCTGACGACGTTCTGAACTTGTTGCAGACATTCGAGAAGCTTTTCTTTCGTGACGCTAAATTTCATGAAGGCGGATAAGAGTCGTTAAGATGTAAGGCTTCCGATTTTATCCGGCAACCGCAATCTCGCGCAGAGCTTAACGTTGCAGTGCGCTGTCGATGAACGAAATCGTTTGCCGAATCTTGTCCTGCTCCTTCATCCGCTTTTTCACCAGCTTGCAGGCGTGCAGGACGGTGCCGTGATCGCGCCCGCCAAAAGCTTCGCCAATTTCGTTGAGCGAAGCTTTCGTCAGCTCGCGGGCCAGATACATCGCGATCTGGCGCGGGAAAGCGATGTTGGCGGGACGGCGTTTGCTCGTCATGTCCGCAAGCCGAACATCGTAGTGCTCGGCGACGCGCCGCTGGATCTGATCGATCGTGACGGCGTGGCGCGCTTCCTCCTGCAGGATGTCCTTGAGGAGATGCTCGACGACTTCATTCGTCAGCTCCTTCCCGCTGAGCGAAGCAAACGAGGCCACTCGCATAAGGGCGCCTTCCAGACGGCGGACATTGGTCTTGATGCGCGTCGCGAGGAAATCAAAAATTTCGTCCCGCAATTTGATTTTCAAAGTGTGCGCCTTCTTGCGCAGAATCGCCATGCGGGTCTCGACATCGGGCGGCTGTAACTCGGCGGTCAGGCCCCACTCAAAACGGGAAACGAGCCGGTGCTCGAGATTGGCAATTTCCGACGCCGGCCGGTCGCTCGACAGCACGATCTGTTTATGCCCGTCGAAAAGGGTATTGAAGGTGTGGAAAAATTCCTCCTGGGATCGCTCTTTCCCGCCGAGGAAATGAATGTCGTCAATCAGGAGGAGATCAGCCTGGCGATAGCGTTTGCGGAATTTGACCAGGTTGTTGTGCTGGATGGCATCGATGAATTCATTGATAAACAACTCGCTCGAGAGATACATGACGCGAGTGTTTTTGCCTCGTGCGCCGAGGTATTGGCCGATCGCCTGCATCAGGTGCGTCTTGCCGAGGCCGACTCCGCCGTAAATGAAGAGCGGGTTGTAGGTTTTGGCCGGCGACTGGGCGACCGCGAGGCTGGCGGCGTGCGCAATTTCATTGTTAGGCCCGACCACGAAGGACTCAAAAGTGTTGCGCGGGTTGAGCCCGGGGGTCTTGTTCGCGCGCGCCGCGGCGGTCTGCGCCCAGCTCGAACTGGCCGGTTCCGGCTCGGCCGCATCGGAGCCGGCCGCGGTGTCGACCGCGCAAACAAATTTGACCGCGCGCGGTCCGTTAAGGACATCGCTGATCGACGCCTGCAAAGCGGGCATGTGATTACTCTCGATCCAGAACTGGTAAATGTTGTTGGGGACCAAAAGCGTGACCGCTTCGGCGTTGGCGTTGGTTAGTTTTACGGCGGAAAACCAGCGCTTAAAAGTATCGGCGCTAACCTGGGGCTTTAGAGCGGCAGAAACCTTCGTCCACAACTGGGCACACTTCTCGTCCATAGCGACTTGTTAACAGCGTTAAATAACGCTGAAAGCGAGGAGAAAAGTTGGTTGCGGGCCGATTAGCCGTTTTGCCAGGCTGCCAGAAAAAGAGCCGGTTTGTTCGTTAGCACGAGGGAAAATCCAGCGTAAAAATTCAGCCCACGAGGGAAAAACGAGCAATCTCTCAATTCCGGGAAGTGGCCGCAGCCCGAGGTGAGCCGCCCGCGTGTCGGCCCCGAACCCCTTTTGTTTTTTATTCATGATTTTGACTCCATCTTCAGGCGTTAACCTTGTTCACATCTTGTTCACACCCGGTATCTGTTACTCCCGGCCTGCGGCTTCAGATTAGAAATCCGACTGCATCGTCACAAGAAAAAAAGGAATTTTATTTTGCCCATCGGCAGAAAAAAATCTTGACGCAAAATCATCTCTGGCAGGTCCGATCTTTTCACTCGGAGACGGTTTTTCGGGCGCCGGCGAATTCGTTAGGCGAAGCTCAAAATGGATGTCGGATTAGGCCAATTCTGGTGGCTGATCGGCAGACAATCGGCGCTCGAAAAGGCTCGCGAAGCTGACGATTTATCGGAAATTCCGAAATCAGAAAGCGAATGAGACAATTTAAAGCAGGACAAAATGGGGCGCTCGGAGCATTCGCAGCCCTCGCGATTTGCTCCTCCATATTTCTGAGCGGCTGTCTCACGACCCCGCCGCCTTCGTCGACCGTGACTCATGTCGTCCTGATGTGGCTAAAACACCCGGAGCGCGCCGCCGATCGTGCGCAACTGATCCGGGCCTCCCATTCCCTGCGGGTGATTCCGGGTGTCCTCCGGGTGCAGGCGGGCGGCGCCATTCCCCCGGTCGGTCCGCATACTTCGCGGGACTTCGATCTGGGGGTGGTGATCACGTTTCGCGATCGGGCCGCGCTTCTGCGCTACGAAAAAGATCCGCGCCATGTCGAGGCGGTGCGCCGTTATCTCCGGCCTCTTGTGCGCCACTACGAGGTCTACAATCTGACCGGTCGTTAGCCGAGATGCGAGTCCTGCCGGCGGCTCTGCTCGCCCTTCTTTTTTCAGTTTGTTCCTCGTGGGGGCAGGAGATCCCGCCGCCCTTCGGGTTTCGCTGGAGCGACACCTCCAGCCGGGTCGAACGGGTTCTGAAAGGCGCCAAGGCGAAAACCGTCGCGCGGGAAAAAAATGGGGGTGAAGAAATCTGGACGGTCGAGGGTCTGATCCATCCCGGGTTGAAGCGGACGCTCTTTACCTTCAAAGACGGCGCCCTGACGCAGATCGAGCTGCAGTACGAATATCCGGATTGGACGCTGGAACATTATAACAATCGGATGGGTGAGATCCGGCGTTACTTCGACGGAAAATATGGAACCGGGCGTTTGATCTCGCGCTCGCGGGACAACGATACGGATGTGATTCAGACGCTGGTCGGATACCAGTGGGTAGTCGGGAAGGCAGCGCTCGAGTTGTTTTATTTCTCGGCGCAAAAGGAGCCCAACGTTTATCGCAACATCACGGTGACCTATAAAGCCATCTGAGCAGTTTTGTTGAGTGTGTCGACGCTTCCCTCTGCGAAGCGCGGGGCGGGCGCTTTTCCGGTATCGAGTTCGACACCGGTCTGCCACCGAGAGAGACGGCTGCAAAAGCCGTCTACGATGCGTTTTCTTTTTGCATTCGTTTCAGCCGGCTCCGCAACGCCACTTTCGTCGCGGCACTCATCCGGTCGATGAAAAGGATGCCGTTGAGATGATCGACTTCGTGCTGCAGCGCGCGCGCCAGCAAGCCACTCGCCTCGATCGCCAACGGCTCGCCCTCGAGTGATTGCGCCCGCAGCGCGACGGACGTCGAGCGTCGAATCTCGCCCGTGATTTCCGGAAAGCTGAGGCAACCTTCCAGGGCCAGCGCGGTCTCGCCGTCCAGCGCCAGTTCCGGATTCAAGAGGGTGAGCGGCATGGATGACCTCGGATCGACTTGCGTTCCGTTAAGCGTCAGCGTGCTTTCCTGGTCCTCCGCCCCGCTGACGTCGATCACTGTGAGTTGCAACGCCTCCCCGACCTGCTGCGCGGCGAGGCCAACCCCGTTGGCCTGGTGCATTGTCTCGATCATGTTCGCGGCCAGCTTTCGGATCCGGTCGTCGGCGGCTTCGATCCGTTTGCCTTTCGCGCGCAGGACTGGATCGCCATAACGAACAATCGGCAGGATCATTTCGACGGCGGCTGGGTAAAGGCCGGGAGATTTTTCACCCCGGCCAGTTTGAGGGCGTCCATCACTTTGATGATGATGCCGAAGGAAGCTTTCTCATCCGCTTTCAAAACCAGCGCGCTTTTCCGCGTCGGCGGGAGGTTTTCGATTGCCGCCTGCAGCTCGTCGACCGCGATATCTTTGCCATCCAGTTGGAGCGCATCCTCCGCGTCTACGCTCACGATCGCATGTTCGATCTCGGCTGGTTTCGCACTCGAGGTTTTCGATTCCGGCAGATTGATCTGCACTTCCGGCTGATCTTTTTTGAAGGTGGTCGAAACGACGAAAAAGATGAGCAGAATGGTCAGGATATCGACCAGGGAGACAATGATAATCGAGGGAGCGCGTCGTTTCCGAACGGCAAACTTCATGGCGGCGAATCGGGCAGGCTCGTCAGGTTAGCGGAGTCGGGGCGTGCGCCATGGAAGTTGTCGGGACCGAGGACGTGACCCGCTGCGACATTCCTTCGGGGATGCGGCCGTAATAACATTTGCTGATTAATTCCACGACCAGCGTTTCCATTTCCACCGACATGACCTCGACCTTCTTCGAGAAATAACTGAAAGCGATCAGGGTCGGGACCGCGATCGACAATCCGAAAACGGTGGCGTTGAGCACTTCCGCGATTCCGTTCGCGATTGCCTTGGTGTCGGCCGCGCCGGTGCCGAGGCCGAGATGCGAAAAAACGTGAACCAGGCCAGAGACGGCTCCGATCAGGCCTAACAATGGGGCAATGCCGGTGATGATCTCGAGCACGATCAGGCCCTTCTCGAGGATGACCATTTCGTGCCGGGCGCGCGTTTCGACCGCCTCGATGTTTTCCGAACGCGGCCCGCGCAGGTGCTGGAGCGCGACCCGGGCGATGCGGGCGAGCGAGGAATTATCCTCCCGCACGATACGCAGGAGGCGCTCGGGATTTCCTCCGGGCGAGAGGCGTTCGATCTCGCTCTCAATCACGAGGGGGACGACGAGTTTCCGCCGCAACGCCATCGTGCGCAGAATGATGACGGTCAGGGCCACGATCGAGCAGATGAGCAGCGGCCACATGAAAAGGCCGCCCCGGAGGAGGAAGTCGACGACGGATTGCAGCGGGTTGGTGGCCTCGGCGAGGAAGATTGCGGTCATCGGTTCGCGAAAATCGTGAAGGATTTCTCCATTGTAAAGCGGCCTCCCGGCAAAGTCGCGAGCAGCTCCTCTGGGATCGGCGGCAGTTTCGTCTCCTGAATCGAACGGAGCGCGACGCTGGCGGAGGCTTCGTTCCCGGTGTTTCCCGTCACCCGCAGATTGCCGACGCTGCCATCGGGCAGGATCTCGAAGGTCACCGAAGTGGTGCCGATACTGATGAGATCGCTTTTCGCCTTCACATAATAGTACCAGCGCGATTCGACCGCGTCCTCGAGCATCTTACGATACCGGCCCAGCGGCGTCCCGACGGCATTCACGGCGGACCGGCCGCGATTGTTAATCCCGCCGCGGATCACAGTCTTTTGCTGGAAATCGCGATAAGCCGAGGCTGGCTTCGGCGGCGTGGCGGTCGGTTCCGGAGTCGGGGTGGGCGTTTCTGTCGGCGTGGGAATTTCTTCCTTCTCTGCCGACTCGGTGGGGGAGGGAACCGGCGTTGGGGTCTGGGTCAGAAGTGCGAATTGATCGGGCGCGGGCGTGGGCGCCTCCGGCGGCACGGTCTCGTTAGGCGTGG
>JACCZO010000378.1 GCA_013695925.1 Chthoniobacterales bacterium | reverse complement strand
CTTCCACGAGATCATATCCGTCCGGGAAAGCGTGGCGGAGCAGAGTTACGACGTGGTCGGGCCGGTCTGCGAATCCTCCGATATCTTCGGGACCAACCGCCGCCTCCCGAAACTGCAATCGGGAGACCTGGTCGCGATCCTCAATGCCGGCGCTTACGGCGCGGCCATGTCGTCGAACTACAACACCCGCGGTCTGCTCCCGGAGATTTTGGTCGAGGGCGACCAGTTCAAAACGATTCGTCGCCGCCAGAGTTTCGAGGAAATCATCGCGCTCGAAAATTTCCAGGAAGGCGCCGGAGCGGGGACGTGACCGAATTATCCGGGCGGGAAACGGTCTGCGAGATCTTCGCCAATCTTTTTGGTGTGGCGCCCCCGATCGTTGTGCGCGCGCCCGGCCGGGTGAACCTGATCGGTGAGCACACCGATTATAACGAAGGCTTCGTCTTGCCGATGGCGATCGACCGCGCGACCTGGATCGCGTTGCGTCGGCGCGACGACGACACTGTGCGGTTGCATTCCCTCGAGCAAAAGGAAGCGACGGAATTTAGCCTAACGAATCTGGAAAAGGGTCCGGTTTCCTGGAGCGAATATCCCAAGGGCGTCGCGTGGGCGTTGTGCGAAGAGGGTTACGAGATCAGCGGCTGGGAAGGAGTCAGCACCTGCGAAGTGCCGATGGGGGCCGGGCTTTCTTCCTCGGCCTCGTTTGAGCTGGCGGTGGCGCGGGCGTTTGTCGAGGTCGGTGCCTTTGCCTGGGATCCGAAGAAGATGGCCCGGCTTTGTCAGAAGGCCGAGAACGAGTGGGTCGGGGTGAATTGCGGGATCATGGATCAGATGATCTCCGCCATCGGGGTGGAAGATCATGCGGTCCTGATCGATTGCCGCGATCTTTCCACGGAAGCGGTGCCGCTCCCGGCCGGCGCTGCGGTGATGGTGATGGACACCGGGACGCGACGCGGCCTGGTCAATTCCGCTTACAACGAGCGGCGGAGAGAATGCGAAAAGGCCGCGCAGTTTTTCGGGGTGAAAGCGCTCCGGGATGTAAGCCGGGATGACTTGGCGGCGAAGGGCGCTGGACTGGACGAAGTCACGCGGCACCGTGCCCGTCACGTCGTGACCGAAAACGATCGCACCCAACGTGCGGCTGCGGCGATGAAAGCCGGACAAGCTGAGCTGCTCGGCGAATTATTCGACCAGAGTCACGAAAGCATGCGGGACGATTTTGAAATCTCCAGTGCACCGCTGGACGCCATGGTCAGACTTGCGCGGGAGAGCGCCGGCTGTTTGGGTGCGCGCCTGACCGGCGGAGGTTTCGCCGGTTGTGCGCTGGCTTTGGTGCAAGATGAGGCGGCCTCCTCTTTCATCGACGAGGTCAGCCGACGCTATGCCGAGGCGACGGGATTGACCCCGCAACTCTATCTCTGCCGGGCGAGCAACGGCGCCGAATGCCTCTCGTAAAAAGCCGCTTCGGCACGGCTCTTTCGGCTTCGAGGATTTCCGGAATCGGGTCGCGAAGGCAGAGTCTCTAGGCGTTCATGAATCTCTCTTATTTTGGTTGGGAGCCTTCCTTCTGTTCCCGAGCGAGAAGCAGTTCGGCCACAGTAGACCATTCCTCTTCATCAGAGCGCCGGCATGGTGTCGAATGCTCGACTTGGCCATCTTCCACACGTCTAAGTAATTCCGTCTCAGAAAAAGGCCCTTCGGAGATGCCTTCTTTTCTTACAAAGAAACGCATCCGAGCGCGGATCATGACCTCTTCTGGGCAAACCACGACGCGCATTCGGTCATGGCTGCGAAAGATGGGACCAAGCACGGAATCATCGTGTGCGACCAGAGCAATCGACTCAATCGAGCGCGGCTTGAAAGTTTCCATCAGCGTCGCCGAGAAGAACGTCTGCCCCATGACGTACATCCCAAGCCGGCTGTCTTTCGCCTGAATGACAATGATATCCTTCCCTGCAACATCTACCTCAGATTGACGAGCAATCTTGAATGCGCCGCCCTTGATAATAATACCATCGATCCAGCGTCCGCCTCGTTCACCGATCACTCTTTCGACTGCGCAAAACTCTTCAATCAAAGTCCCGCCAATTTGTTTCCAATACCAGCGGGTCATTGGGGTTTCGCGTCTACTCATAGATGAATGGTCGTGAGTTTTCGCCTTCAGTCCTGCAGGTTAAAATGCGCTTTCAGCTTTTCGAGCGTGAACTTGTCGCGCAGCTTCCAGGCAGTGTTCTGGTTGCCTTGCATGCCGGTTTCTCGGTAAGCTTGCTCGCGCGGCCGAGTATGGATCCAATCGACGCCGACGACGTATTCTGCGAGCTCGGGATCGTCTTGGTCGTGGCCGATTTCGGGCGCACGCAGCGGAGCGTTCAAGAGCGATTGTTCGGTTCCGTCCGGCATCACGATCCTGAATTCTTTGGCGGGAACAGCCTCGCTAGTGACTGTGCCGACACCGACGAAACCCTCCTGCGGTATGTTAACGAATACACGTGCTCCCTTGAATAGCTGACGCAGTGAAGAGCTATACCAGCGGCCACCTCCGCCCGCGACGAAGCCGTATTTCTGCCCATCCACCCAGCTCCGATGGTCACCGTCCCCGAAGTTGACGACGAAGTCCCGACCGTTCCATGGCTCGCTAGTCTTTTGGGTGATTGCCCGGCTGGAGCGCGCTTCGACTTCATTCGGCTCGATCAGCCATGAGCGGGCGAGGAACTCCGAAGCTCCATCGCGGAAGAAGCGAAAGAAGACGGCGTTGATTGGGACGCCGTAATCACTGCTCAGGTATTCGATGATCCGTTCCGACTCCGGATCGAGGGAAGCGCAGACAAGAACCAGTTTGTGCTGCTCGTTGATCTCTTCCGGAACGCTGGAGCCGAAGCGGGCGACGTAGGCTTCATCGAACGACGCGCCTACGTGTGCCTCCGAATAGAGGTCGGAGATTTCCTGCCGGGAAAGGTTCTTCGCCCAAGATGCATAGTCGAGGAGCTGTGCAACCGCTTCGCGCGGTGTTTTGCTGCGCTTCAATTCTATGACGACCAGCGTTCCCTGAACATCGACTGCGAGCATGTCGACAAACTTGCCGCTCGTCGTCGTCACCTGCCGTTTGATCAACAGGAGCCCGGGACCAACAAGCGACAAATCGGTCGCAAGCGCGTCTTCGAGCTTCCGTTCCGTTTCGAGCGGCTCGAATCGAACGGGTTCAAGCTTCGCTCCTAGTTTCCAGAGGCCGATCTCTATTGGCATATTTCGTTAATCAAAACCCAGTCCATACCTCTCTAAAACTCTTGTGCATAGATGATGATACGGTCGTGGGTGTCGAAAATCTTGGTTCGTCGATACAGGGACTCGACTTCGGGGAACGGCAACCAATCGGACCCGACCAGGCCCTCGCCGAACGCCGCTTCAAATAGGTCAGACGATACGCTCCGGCTTGAAATATCGTTTAACTCGAGCGAGCCGCGCTTTGCGTCTGGAAGGTGGCATATCGGAATGAATCGGCCGGCCGAGACAAGGCGAGAATCCGGATCTCGAACCTTCTGAGTTAGACGAAGAAATGCTGCGCAACACGGCATTCGATAATGCTCACTTGGGCTCTTCGTCGTGAACTGGCAAATTCCTTGCGCACAGAGACACTTTTCCATGCGTGTGAGCTGTGCTGATTTTATTTGCGACCACGCTATGCGATCGCGGTCCCATATTTTGTACTGCGCGAAGGCAATTCTGGCCCGCTCGTCTTCACTATCACAGACCTCGTAAACAACGTCTGCTCCAGTTATATGCTCGGGCTTGTCGGGGTGCAGCATTCGGACACGTAAATGCCTTCCCTTACCAAGCGGGTATTCTCGGCCCTTTGGAAATGTGACTGGTGGATTTGGCAGCGTAGGTCTTTCCCCTTGGAATACGTCCTCGTAGAGAATTGCATGTTCTGAAACCGGCGAAGCAGTAAAGTATCGGAGATGCGCCTCTAGCTGGGAGAGTTCCCGTTTCATGTCCTTCGCCTTTTCGGTGGACACGGCGATTAAGGCGGAAAGCTCTTTGATCTCTTGCTTGATCAAATCTTGCGGTTCGATGCTTCGTTTTGCCTTGATTGACGCGGCAGCCGCTTTCTCCCGGTACGTTCTGATAGCCGGCTTTTCGAAGGCTCTGTGCAAGATGCTCGTCTTCGGAGAAAGGAGGCCCGGGAACAGCTGGGCGCCCTCGGCCATAGCTTCCGGATAGCTTACTTGCTCTTGTCGACCGAGTTTGAGGACATCCCGGAGAGCAGTGACGACCGTGGACTCGGCGTCAATCCGCTCCATTGGGGCAGAGTCGGACTTGCTCGAAATGTGTGTTGCCATTGAATTCGTGACTTAAGCGTCAGTCGAGAAGTAATTGCAGAATCTGCCGAACGAAGTCGTGTTCGCCTTCTGGATACCAAATTGGGGTGATGTGTCCGTCAGCGAGACGACGGTCTATCAATCGCATGTGATCGGCGTCGGTAGGAGCCGGCAAGATCGCGTATTGATTGGGGAGGCTCTCCCGGCCCTCTTGTTGCGCGACCTTTAAAAAGGTCTGCATCGTGCGGTCGGCGGCCAGGCTGCAGCCCAGAAACAAAAAACTGTAGCTCATGTACAGACGCCTCAGCAATTTTGGTAATGCGCAGCGGAAGTGGATGTTTCCATCGCTCCCGTAGGAAGCGTCGTATTCGGCACGGCGAAGAACTCTTTCCTCGGGCGAATTGAGATTGCCGTGGAGCTTTAGAATGTAGTGATCGCCGCTCGCGACAGCCCGAAAGAAAGAAGCGACATTGCCGCGGCCGAACACCTTTTCTCGAAAGGGAACGCCCGCGGTTGACCAGGATTCCTCCGCAACCCGGTCAAAGTTAGTTGTGATCGCGCACTTCAGAAACAAGCTTGGAAGCAAAGCAACAGCGCTTTCTTCCAGTCGGATACCATCGAAGTCGCGTTCGAAATCACGCTCGAAACGATCCTCGCTTAACGCCTCTATGATATCCTCGATTAAGCCTTCGTAGTCCGCTCGCTCATCCAGCCGCTCGGTGGCCATAGGGACGTCGAGGCCAGCTTCATCCGCTAAGCCGAGTAGGTAATCCCGCCAGCTTTTACAGCCGGCACTCACAGACATACCCGCTCCGATGAATGGTAGCACAACGCCGTTTCGACAGGCCCGCCTCAGCTCGCCAAAGACCTGATCGTTTCGTGGATAATCCTGTGTATTAAGAATCGAAGCCCGTTCCGCTTCGTCGAAGAGCGTTGCTTCTTGCTCATAGATGACACGGTCACCGAAGTAGACAGCGCGGCTAGGCTTGGCGAGTGGAAGCTCTACGTCGCCGCGCTTGTAGATCACCGTTATTTCCTCGTCCTCGTCGTCATCGATCTTCTGATCAAAGCGAGGGTTCTTCCCTATTCCGGCGAACTCTTCCAACGTGGCGTCTGGATCGAACGGTGGGTATTGAGGGTTAGGCATATTCAGGCGGCTTCCGTGAGTTCGTTGACGACTGCGTCAGCAAAGTTTTGTCCAACAGCGCGGGCGGTGGCGAGTTGGGTTTCCAACGCGTCCACCGAGGCCATCAGTTCGTCCACTTTCGCCACGATCCGGCGTTGTTCGGCGAGGGGTGGGACTGGAACGGGGCACCCTCGGACTTGCCGCATGTTGATGGAGGCCAAGTTGGTAGTTTGTTTCGACGCTGACTCGAAATAGCGGCGCCCTTCAGGGGAATTGAAGTAGCGCTCGAACCACACCGGCGAGATTTCGGTTGAACGCATTCGCGAACGAAAGACATGGTTTTGGTGGAGACAGGTCGGAATTTGTCCCTCCCATATCGCGGCGCGACCAACTTTGTCCCAATCGCCACCCTCGGTCATCAAAAGGTCATTCTTGCGAAGTGCATAGCGATCAATCTCGTCTTCGGCGATCGACACTTCCTTGATTATGCCAAGGTCTATCTCGCCTCGCTTGACGTTGGCAACGCGGAGGTATGACAGCGTGACGGTATTCCGGTCACCGAGTTTGCGGCCAAGTGTGACGCCACCTGCGGTGAGAGCGATGTCTTCAAATCGAACGCGGCTCCACGACAACGGAAGCGAATCATCAGCTTCATCTGCCGGAAGTGTGTTCTTCAT
>JACCZO010000203.1 GCA_013695925.1 Chthoniobacterales bacterium | reverse complement strand
GGGTCGTGCTCCGCGCCGAGCAACCAGGTCGAACGCTCGCCTGGCCCGTCGAGGCCCACCCGCAGCCGCGGGGCGGATTCGAGCCGGTCGAGGTCGTGCTCGCCGAGCTCGCGACGCTGCGTGTCCGCACGCCGGCGGCAGGCACCCCCGTCGCGGTTCAGCCCGCAGGCAGCGAGCTCGGGGAGTCGCCGTGGAGATGGGTCAACGCAAGGGACCTTGCCCGAATCGTACTAGGAGACTCCGACGGCATCGCGCTCATCGATCAAGTGCCTGCAGAGATCGAGATCGAGGTCTATGTCCACAGCTCGCCCGATCGCTACGTGCGCAGGCGTACAGACCAGCTCGTCGCGGCGCTATTCGTCTCGTCCCACGATACGCAACCGATCGTCGTCGCGCCCGGCGAGACGCTCGAGCTCGTCGTCCCCCCGACTGTGGAGCACGTCCCTCTCCCGAGCAGCGAACCGCGCAGGCAACCCGTCCCGGGGCACACGGCGAAGCTCGCGGGATCCTTCCCGTCGGCTGAGGGCTTCGAACCCTGCGTCGCGCTCCAGGACGCGTATGGACGAGAGCTGGTGCCGATCAGCGAGACGGGCGCGCGCGGCCGCTATGTTCTGCGCGACCTGCCGACCCAAGCCGTGACACTGCTGGTCGGCTCGCGCGAGGAGCTCGAGCGAGGCGAGCCGCGTTGGACGGAGCGTTTAGACGGAAGTTCCAGACGCGGATCGCCCTAACGCCTTGCCCCGCCGGCACTTAGGCCGTTTATGGGAGTCAAATGTAGCCACTAAAACAAATATTTGTGCTTGACCCCTTTGGCCACGCCTGGCTATCTTGTGGCCCATGGCGAAGAGAGGCGGTTCCATGCACGTAGCCATCACGCGGCGGACCTACAAGGGCAAGGTCTATCAGACCGTGCTCCTTCGTCGGACCTACCGCGAGGGCGACAAAGTCAAGCACGAGACCTTGGGCAATCTCTCGCACCTTCCGCCCCAAGCGATCGATGCAGTTCGTCGCTGCCTCAACGGTGAGAAGCTCGTCGAGGCTCAAAGTCAATTCGAGTGCGTGCGCAGCCTTCCCCATGGGCACGTTGCGGCAACACTCCAGGTGCTTCGCTCTCTTGGCCTCGAGAAAGTAATCGCATCACGACCGAGCCGAGAGCGCGATCTCGTCTGCGCGATGATCGTCGCCCGCATCATTGCTCCAGGATCGAAGCTCGCCACAAGCCGCAGCATTTCAGGTCAAACGGCAGAGACGAGTCTCGGGGAGCTGCTCGAAGTCGACAATGCGTGCGAAGACGACCTCTACGAGGCCATGGACTGGCTGCTCCCCCGCCAAGCGCGCATCGAGAACGAGCTGGCAAAGCGACACCTCGACAACACTCTGGTTCTATACGACGTCACGTCGACGTACTTCGAGGGCACCAAGTGCCCACTCGCGAAGCGCGGGCACAACCGTGACAAGAAGAACGGCAAGCTCCAGATCGTGATTGGCCTGCTCTGCAACGCCGAAGGCTGTCCCATTGCCGTCGAAGTCTTCGAAGGCAATACCGGCGATCCGCAGACCGTGGCCTCGCAGGTCAGGAAGCTGCGTAAGCGCTTCGGGCTCGAACGTGTGGTGGTAGTTGGGGACCGAGGGATGCTGACCGAGGCCAGGATCAGAGAGGATCTCCAGTCCGTAGAGGGACTTTCTTGGATCACGGCACTGCGCTCGCCCGCAATCAAGCGACTCGTTGAATGCGGAGAAGTATCGCAGTCCCTCTTCGACGAAGCCAACCTGGCCGAGATCACTTCCGCCGACTTCCCCGGCGAACGCCTGATGGTCTGTCGCAATCCGCTGCTCGCCCATGACCGGGCACGGAAGCGCGAAGAGCTGTTGCAGGCCACTGAAGCGGAACTCGCGAAGATCTCCGCAGCTACCCGGAGGGTGCGCAATCGCCTGAAGGGCGCGGACCAGATCGCTCTGAAGGTGGGCGCGATCCGCAACAAGCACAAGGTGGGCAAGCACTTCGAGATCGAGATCAGTGACGAGTCACTGCGGTATTCTCGGAAAGTCGACAAGATTCGCGCAGAGGCTGCGCTCGATGGGATCTATGTCGTGCGGACCAACGTTCCATCGGAGCAAATGAGCGCGAACGACACCGTAAGGACGTACAAGTCACTGTCCGCCGTCGAGCGAGCGTTTCGGAGCATGAAGACCGTCGACTTGAAGATCCGTCCAATCTTTCACTGGAAGGACGAGCGAGTCAAAGCGCACGTGCTGCTCTGCATGCTCGCCTACTATGTCGAGTGGCACATGCGCCAGCGACTCGCGCCACTCCTTTTCGACGACCACGAGTTTGAGGACGGCGCTGCGACGCAGAGGTCGGCCGTGGACAAAGCGGAGCGCTCGCACGCAGCCAAGCAGAAGGCCGCGCTGAAGACAACCGAGGATGGCTACGTCGTCGAGAGCTTCCGAAGCCTCCTGGCCATGCTTGGGACAATCGTCAAGAACTGGCTACGCCCGCCTGGGTCGAGCGCCGATCCGTTCACGTTGACGACGAAGCCAAACGAGCATCAACAGCGCACCCTCACTCTGCTGGACGTAGCGATCGGCGCGTAGCCACGAACGTGCTCGCGTGGATCGCGCGTAAGCCCATGACCTGAATGGAGTTACGCCGCGGCCCTCTCTGGAACTTCCGACTAGGCGACGCCGAACTCCCGGAGGTCCTGCGCGAGGTCGAGGGCCTGGCGTCGGTGATCTCCGTGCGCATCGAGGCTGCTCGTGAGCATGTGGTTGGCGATCCCTATTCCGACGCGGTCGACGAGTCCGCGTACCCCTCCGAGACGGAGATCGAATACGCGGACGTCGACGACGCCAGCCAGCGCTGGGAGGTCGCGCCGTGACCCCGCGCACACATATGTCGTCGGCGGGCGCCAGGACCGGCGCCGCGCTCGAGATGACCGTTCGCCTGCCGTTCGGCCGCGCGAATTGCGCACCGAAGTACGGAATGCGGATTGCTTCGTTGGCGCTCGAAAGCGGCCTTGGGGGTACAGATAAGGGCACATTAGAGC
>JACCZO010000199.1 GCA_013695925.1 Chthoniobacterales bacterium | reverse complement strand
ATTTCGAGCTACTGGAAAAGCGCGCCATTGGCCAGTTCGAAAAGGTCGAAGCGCAACGCCTGCTGGCCGCGCAAGAATCGTTAGGCCGCTGACTCGCGGAAGTGCCGCGGGACTCTTCTCCGGGGAGCACGGGCTGCCAGCCCGTTGGCGAAGGCTGTTAGCCTTCGCGAACTTTCTCTTTCTTTGGGGACGCATCATTTAAGAAAAACCCGACCAGCAAAAGTCCGCCGGCGCAGGCTGCGCCGGCCAACGGGCTGGCAGCCCGTGCTCCCCGGAAAACTCCCGTCGCCAGTTCCAGTGCTATCCCACGGATGCCGCGGCCGCCGGTACTTGAAAGCCTTCGATCAAACCCTTGATCTCGTGCACGAAATTGGCCGCGCCGGCGCCATTCACGACCCGGTGATCGAAGGTGAGTGAAAGCGTGATCACTTCCACGCTCTGCGCTTTCTTTCCGTTAGGCGAAAGCTCGTGATGAGCGGACCCGACGAAGAGCGTACCAACCGAGGGCGGCACCACAATCGGCGCCGCGGCCTTTACTCCGAAGGCGCCCAGGCTGCTGATGACCAGCGGCGCATTCATCGCATCGACCCGCCCGCCGCGCGTGGCCTCGATCGTCTCGTTGTACCGCTGCACGAACTCCGGCCAGGCCAGCTTGTTCGCTTTCGTGATGACCGCCGTGGCCAGGCGGTCGCCTTCCATCGCCACGGCCATTCCGAGATCGAAATCGTCGCTTTCGACAATGCGATCGTCATCCAGCATGAGAGAACGAAAGGCGGGATGATTTTCCATCGCTCGCACAACTGCCCACGCCACCATGACGGAAGGCGACGGCGCATTCTTGCCGTCGCGTTTTTTCGCCGCAGCGCGTGCCTCGCGGATGGCGTCCCAGCGGGCATCGATCTGGAGATTGGCCGGAACAACGCGCCCCAGTTTGCGGGTGATGGTCGCGGAAAGCGCCGGCTCGCGCAAAGTCTCGCGCTTGACTGGCGCAGCCGGAGCGGCGCTGGCGGGCTCTGTCTCGGCGGAAAGTTCTGCGGCGGCTTCCAGTTGTTCGGCGAGGTCGTCGCCTTCGCTCTCGGTCAGAATGGTCCCGAGTTCCTGACCAATCTCGACCGTTTCATCGACCGCGGTTTTCCATTCGCCCATGGTGCCGGCGAAGGATGATTCGATCGGGTAAACCGCCTTGTCGGTCTCGACTTCGCAAAGGGAATCGTCGAGCTCGATTCGCTCGCCGGGTTTCTTGAGTAAAGCGACGACCTTGGCCGAGCGAATGCCTTCGCCCATGATCGGAACAACGATCTTGCGCGTGCTTCCGCCTGTAGCCGGGGACGCTGTCCCCGGCGGCGAGACATCCGGTTTCTCCGCGCTGAGTTTTGCCCGGCCGGGGTCAGCGCCCCCGGCTGCAACGCGCTCACCGCGCGTGGAGACCGAACGCTCGATCGCCCTAACGATGCGTTCGACATCAGGCAGGGCGGCGTATTCGTAGATCGGGTTGTAGCCGATCATGACGTTCCCTTTGCTGACGAGAACGGGAGGACTGATCATCGTTTCCCAGAGTTCCGCTTGTCCGGTGACGTGCGAGATAATCATCTGACCGACGCTGCAATTCTCAGTGTCTTCCTGAACGACGACGAGACGGCCGGTTTTCCGCACCGATCCCTCGATCATCTCGCGGTCCCACGGCGCGATCGAGCGCAGGTCGATCAGTTCGACGCTCGTCGTCTCGCCGAGCTTGGCGAGGGCCTCGATCGACTTCTCCATCGTGTTACCCCACGCCACCACCGTGACATCGGAGCCAGGCTTATGGAGACGCGCTTTGCCTAACGACACCGCGCGGACCGGTTTGGCCGATTCATGTTCGGCCCAAAGAAGATGTTTCGGGATGAGGATGAAAGTGGGGTCTTCGCAGTGCATCGCGGTCCAAAGGAGACCGGCCGCGTCTTCCGGATTGCTCGGGATGGCGATGTTGATGCCCGGATAGTGGGCGAGGGGAGCCTCGTTCGCCTGGCTGTGCCAGAGGCTGCCGCCGGGAAGATACGCGCCATAGGGCGCGTAGATGACGAGCGGGCAGGTCCAGGTGCCGAAAGAACGCCAGCGCAAGTTGCAAAGATTGGTCACGACCTGATTCCAGCCTGGCCCAATGAAGTCGATGAACTGCAGCTCGAAGACCGGCCGCTTGCCGTAGGAAGCGAGACCGCAGGCCACGCCAATAATGGTCGACTCGGCGAGGGGAGAATTAAAAACCTGCTCTGGGAATTCGGTCGATAGTTTTTGGGTGAGCCGGAAGACGCCGCCCTTTGGGTCTTCCACGTCTTCACCGAAAATGATGCGGCCCGGATCTTTCGCCAGGCCGGCGCGCAGGGTGACGTTGACGACGTCGCCGATGCGATATTTCCCCGGCGGCAACACTTCGTCGTCCAACTCCGCCAGCGGACCGGTGACCTGGAGGCGGAGTTCGTCCGCGCTCGGATCTTCCTCCTTTTCGGCGGCGAGAAATTCCTGGCGAATTCGCTCTTTGATTTCCTGGTCGAGCTGCGCGTAATCGCCCGCCGTGATCACCCCCTCGGCGATCAACTGCCCTTTGTATTTCGTCAGGGGATCGCCTTCCGCGAGTTTCTCGATCTCCTCCGCGGTGCGATAGAGTTTGTGATCGTCCGAACTGGTGTGGCTGGAAAGCCGCTCCATTGTCACCCAGAAAAAGACCGGCCCTTTGCCTGCGCGGAGATGGGCGCTCGCTTCCTGGCCGGCTTCGTACACCGCCATCACGTCGGAGCCATCGAGCTGGCGCCAATCGTTAGGCTGGAGGACATCGATCGCGAGCGGATTGATTTTGCGGGTCGGGCTGCTGATCCCGTAGCCGTTATCTTCTACGACGAAGAGGACCGGCAGTTGTCTTTCTTTTGCAAAACAAACCGCCTCGAAAAAATCGCCCTGGCGGGTCGCGGCGTCGCCGATCGTGGCGATGACGAAGTTTGGTTTCCCATCGAGCTTGATCCCCCAGGCGATTCCACAAGCGGGGAGAAGTTGCGCGCCGGTCGGAGTCGGCACGCTCCAGATGTGGCGCTCGGCATAGCTGTAATGCGACGGCATTTGCCGGCCGTGGCTTTGCCCTTTGCGCTTCGCGAAATAATCCAGCGCCAGCTCCGCGGACGTGACTCCGCGCCCGAGGACGAGCGCGCGGTCGCGATAATATCCGCAGACATAATCGCCCGGATCGCTCGTAAAGGAGAGCGCAGCGAGCGCTTCATGGCCCATGCCGGAAACGTGGAAGTGGCCTTTGCCCTGGCGGTTGAGATTCTGTTCGCGGAGATCGCCGTGGCGGCTCTCAAGCAGGATCGTGAGAAGCCGAAGTTTGTCTTTTTTGCTCAGAGCCATCGGAAGAAGTTGAGAGTCGTTAGTTGAGAGTTGAGAGAGCGAACGATTTCGCGTCGCTCCGCACTCTCAACTCTTCACTCTCAACTCTCAACTGCCTCCGGCTACAACGGCGCCTCGACCGCGTCGGCTGGCTTCTGGAATTTCGCGGGCGCGGGCGCCTCGGTCGTGAATTTAACCGCAGAAAATTCCAGCCGGCCGAGCGGCTCGCCTTCGATGTCGCTCCCGGTCCAATTGTAAAACGGCGCGACCTTCGGGACGAGGAGGCCGTCGACGGTTTGCCATTCCTCAAACACGATCGCGTGCGGCTCGAGCTCTGCGACCGGCCGGTCTTTGCGGATCGCTGGATAGGTCACGATGTAATAGACCAATTTCAGGTGCGCCGTCGCCGGATCGATATAGGCGACGTAGAAATCATCCGGTGAGTCGCCCGTGCCCTTCGCATACGTGATCTTCACCACGTCGTACTCCTGTCCCCGGAAGGTCTTCTTGCCTAACGACTCCTCCTTCGCCCCGGCATCGGCAAAAACAAACGGCATGCCGAAAAAGTAAAACGGCGTCGTCATGTAAAATCGCGGCGGCGTGCCTGCGAGCGCATCGAGTCCCGGCTTGATCCAGACCTTGCCGCCACTCGTTCCCAGCGTGTATTTCTCGCTCGTGATCAATCCGGCCCGGCTGTGCAGGTCAAAAAGCTGATGATCGGCCAAGGTGCGCTTGGCCGATTTCCAAGTGAGATCGTACTCCACCCCGGCAAAGCTGCGCCATTTTGCGAGGCCACCATGCGCCCCGAGGGCGCGCTCGAGTTGGGCGGGAGCCGGCTGCGCGAGCGAGAGAAGCAAGGCGGCCACGAGCAGGCCAAGGCGAAGAAAGTTCATCCATTTGCATAAAGAGAAATCATCCGCCCGCAAGAGTCGGAACGTCTGCATCGACAGCTTCGGTTCGACTCAATTAAGCTCGCAGGATGAAATCAAGTCGGTTGGCGTGGCTGCTTCTGTTGCTCTGTGGTCTCGGGGTCGCGCCGACGTTTGCGGAAAAGACTGACACCTCATCAATGACGTTCGCAGAGATCAAAGCAAAGGCGGAAAGCGGTGACGCCGAATCTCAGTTCCAGCTCGGACGTCGCTACGACAAAGGCGAAGGCGTGCCTCGGGATTTGGTCGAGGCGGCGAAGTGGTATCGCAAAGCCGCCGAGCAAGGTCTGGCCAAGGCGCAGGATAATCTGGGCGTGTGTTACAACCTTGGCGAAGGCGTGGCGCAAGATCATGCCGAGGCGGCGAAGTGGTTTCGCAAAGCCGCCGACCAGAACCTGGCGCGGGCGCAATCCAATCTGGGCCACTCCTATGATCGTGGCACCGGCGTCCCACGGGATGCGGTCGACGCGGTGAAATGGTATCGCAAAGCGGCTAAACAAAATTACGCTCTTGGCCAGTTCAACCTGGGACTCTGTTACGCCACCGGCGAAGGTGTGAAACAGGACCACGTCGAGGCGGTCAAATGGTTTCGGAAGGCGGCCGAGCAGAATCTGGCGGGGGCGCAGGATACGTTAGGCGATTGCTCGGCCATGGGTGTCGGAATGGCCAAGGACGAGGCGCAGGCGGCGACCTGGTATCGCAAGGCGGCAGAGCAAAATTACGCCAAAGGGCAATATCATCTCGGCCTCTGCTATGATCGGGGTCAAGGCGTCGCGAAGGACCCAGCCGAAGCCTATAAGTGGTCGCTGCTGGCCACGAGGCAAGGCCATGAGAAAGCCAGGGTTCTCGGCGACGCACTGCAAAAAGAATTGACGCCCGCGCAGATCGCGGAGGGAGATAAGCGGGCGCGCGAATTCCAGTCGCGCCCGTCGGCATCTCCCTGAGCGAACCACTTCATGCGATCACCTCGCAGCACGAAGAAAAAGGAGTGCCACATTGATAACCAGAGCCACGCTGGGAAGGGCTGCTCGTCTTCGCGAGCGGATGCGATCATGACTAACAAACAAAACGAAGGGCGGGGCAGGGGAGGGATGGGGAAGGATGAAGGCGGAAGGATGAAGGATGAAAACAGGGCAGGCCAGGCGGGTGTGATCGCGCGCTACCGGGAGTATCTCCCGGTCTCGGCCACGACTCCGGTGGTGTCGTTAGGCGAGGGCGGAACGCCGCTCCTGCATTCGCCGCGCCTGAGCGCGGCGGTTGGGCGCGGCTGCGAGGTCTTCGTGAAATATGAGGGGTTGAACCCGACCGGATCGTTCAAGGATCGCGGAATGACGGTGGCGGTATCGAAGGCGCTGGAGCGCGGGGCGGGGACCCTGATTTGCGCCTCGACGGGGAACACCTCGGCCTCCGCGGCGGCCTACGCGGCGCGAGCCGGGATGCGCTGCGCGGTCGTGCTTCCAGCGGGCAAGATCGCGAGCGGGAAACTGGTGCAAGCGATCGCGTATGGAGCGCGAATCGTGGCGATCGAAGGAAATTTCGATCAGGCGCTCGAGATCGTGAGGGCGCTCGGGGCAGGGGAGGAGTTTGCGATCGTCAACTCGATCAATCCCGATCGCATCGCGGGACAAAAGACGGCCGCGTTTGAGATCGTGGATGAGCTCGGGGACGCGCCGGAGTTGCATCTGCTGCCGGTCGGCAACGCGGGCAACATCACAGCCTACTGGCAGGGCTATGAGGAATATGGCGCCGCCGGGAAAGCCTCCGTGCGGACGCGGATGATCGGTTTCCAGGCGGCGGGGGCGGCGCCGATCTTTCATGGCGAAGTGGTGGCCCGGCCGGAAACGATCGCGACCGCGATTCGGATTGGAAACCCCGCGGGCTGGGCGCAGGCCACGCGCGCGGTGCAGGAATCGAAGGGCTTGATCGACATCGTGAGCGACGAGGAAATTCTCGCGGCGCAAAGCTGGCTGGCCAGCGCGGAAGGCATCTTCGTCGAACCGGCGAGTGCGGCGCCGATCGCCGGCCTGCTGCGCGCAGGCCAAGGAATAACGGAATCTCGCTTCGGTGCGTCCTCGATCCCAGATGGCTGCCAGATTGTCTGCACCGTGACTGGACACGGCTTGAAAGATCCCGAAGCAATTCGGTCAGCCGCTGATAGACCACAATCCGTTGCGCCTAACGAGGCGGAAGTCTGGCGCGCGATTAACTCCGCCTGAGAAGACCTAGAGCGACTCGAGAAAGCTCATGAGCTGCGCTTTCCCGGTGTCATCCAGCGCGTTGAACGCGTCTCTCACCGCCGCGGCTTGTCCAGCATGACGCTGAATCGCGTCGTTCTTGGTAAACGAGAGACCGTCGTGCATGAGCCGGTTGCGCGTCCGAAGGCCCCAGAGTGGCGCAGTCCGCATCTTGTTCGCAGTCTCGGCGAATTCCGGCGTGGGCTGGATCGGTATCCCATCACCGGTTCCGATATCGTGTAATAGGAAGTCGCTGAATGGTCGAAGGATTTTGTTCCCGAGAGCGTAGGGGACAGTGAGCGCTCCAGCGTTGATTAGTGTGCCGGGGGCTGCCGTAACAATAGGCGAGACGTGACAAACAGCGCAGCCGATCGCGTCGAATTGCTTTTGACCGAGACGCACGTCATCCGTAATCGCCCCTCGCGAAGGTGCCTTTGTCGAACGTATAAAGAGGGCGAAGGCCTCGACATCTATCCCATCGTTATCGGGCTCTGGGAGCGGATCGTAACCCGACCCGAAGCCGACAAAATTGCCGCTGGAAGTATTTTCGTCGAGGAATAGCGGACTGGTGATGCCCATTTCATTCACGT
>JACCZO010000169.1 GCA_013695925.1 Chthoniobacterales bacterium | reverse complement strand
CGGCGCGCGGAGTGATGAATCTGATGCAAAGTCCGCCAGAGAAACGGCGATTCGTGGCGGTAACGATGCCACCAGTAATAAACGAAGGTGGAGAAAACATAGACGATCAGGGCCGAACTCCACGGGCCGAGATTCTGACCGAGATGGAAGAGCGAGGCCTGCGCCAGCCAGCGATTCCAGGTCTGGCCGGCGAGAACGGTGATCCCGAGTTGAATGGCGTTGATGAGCAGAACGCGCGGCCACCAGGCCCGGACCCGGGGCATTTCCATGGCGGGCCAGAAATATTCCGCCACCATGCAGCCGGCAGCGATGGCAAAGATAAGAAGGATCATGCCGCCAGCCTAACCGCCCGGCATGACATCAGGTTAATCGATAAATTTTGACATCAACATCGTTTTAAACGATGCGGATTCCCGGTGAACATCCATCACCTTGAACTGTTTTATCACGTGGCGCGGCACGGCGGGATCAGCTCCGCCACGCGCAAGATCCCGTACGGCATCCAGCAGCCGGCGGTCAGCGGCCAGATCCTCCAGCTCGAAAAATCGCTCGGGCTGAAATTATTCCAGCGCCGCCCATTCGCCCTGACCGCGGCCGGACGCGAGCTCTTTGCTTTCGCCGAGCCTTTCTTCAGCCGGGTCGGCGAGATCTCGCGCCGGTTGCGCTCCGAAGAAAACGTCCGGCTCCGGCTGGCCGCTCCCGCCACCATTCTCCGCGGCTACCTGCCCGCGCTCCTGCGCGAGCATCAGCGGAATTTCCCGACGCTCACTCTCCAACTCCACGATGCAAACCAGGCGGCTGCCGAGCGCCTCCTGCAAAAGCAGGAAATCGATCTCGCCGTGACCGAGCTGGAAGGAAAACCGGCCGCCGGCTTGAACGCGGCCGTCCTCTTCAAGCTGCCGCTCGTCCTGATCGTGCCGCGGCGGTGGAAGATCAAAGCCGCCGCCGATCTCTGGCGCGGAATGGGAAAACGGGAAACGCTCATCTCGCTCCCGGCGGGAGAAGCGATGGTCCGGCAATTTCATTTCCGCCTGAAACGCCTCGGATTTCACTGGCCGACCCGAGTCGAAGTGAGCGCGATGGATCTCATCCCGATTTACGTTTCGCTTGGCTTCGGCGCCGGGCTTTCGGTCAAAATCCCGCGCGCGAAAATCGCGTCGGACCTCAGGATTCTGCCGCTCCCTAGGTTTCCGCCCCTGGTCGTGGCCGCGCTCTGGCAGAAAAATCTTTCGCGCGCGAACGCGGCCTTTCTCGCCCGGATCAGAGAGCGTTCGGCGGCAATGGAGCGGCAGATTTTGGAGTGAACCGGCGGTCGAGAAAGAAAGTTAGGCGTTGCCGCGAGCTTAAGCACGAAAATGATTCTGCGCATCGGCGACCTGCCGATCCGGAGCATCGCTTCGGGCCCGAGGATCTCTCGGGCAGGCTCGTCTTGACAGGCACCGAGCGTGCTGTGCACATTGTGCACATGCGAACGATCTCCATCCGCGAACTTCATCTGAAGACCGGCGAGTGGGTGCGCCAGGCTAGCCGGCACCAGAAGGTGGTCATCACCGAGCGTGGCGCGCCGGTTGCGACCCTGGTTCCATTTGAGCCGACCCATGCCGCCACCCGTTTCGCAGCGCGCAAACTTCTCCCCGGCTTCGCCAAACTGCCCGCTCTCGGACGGCACGACTCCACCAGGTTTATTTCCGGGGGGCGAGATCGCGCGTGATTTATTTCGACACCAGTTATTTGGTGAAATGCTATTTGCGCGAATGGGGCAGCGAGGCAGTGCGAGAATTGGCCGCCGGGCAAAGCTCGATTGTCTGTTGCGAGTACGGGCGCCTCGAATTGGTGGTCTCGCTCCAGCGCAATTTTCGTGAGGGTCTCGTAACGAGGGCCCAACATCGCACGGTGCTGCGCCAGCTCGAAAGTGATGATGCCCGAGGGATCTGGCTCTGGCTTGGCCTGAGCCCGGATTTGCTTCGCCAGGCAGCTCTCAGAGTGAACAATCTTGGCTCCTCGGTTTTCATTCGCGCTGGTGATGCCCTCCATTTGGCCTGTGCGGCGGAAAATGGATTCGCCGAGATTTACAGCAACGACCGCCACTTGCTTGCAGCTGCGCCTCACTTTGGCTTGAGGGCGCAGAATGTCATTGTGCAATCACGCTGAGCGGCCACCTTCCGCGACGTTTCCATGGAGCGATCCTCTTGAACAACTACGAAACTTTCACCCACGACGTTCTCGTCATCGGCGCTGGCGGCGCGGGCTTGCGCGCCGCGATTGAAGCGTCGGCCGGGGGCGCGAAAGTGGGGATGGTGTGCAAGTCATTGTTAGGCAAAGCGCATACCGTGATGGCCGAGGGGGGCATCGCCGCCGCCCTGGCCAACGTCGACGATCGCGACAACTGGCAGGTTCATTTTTCCGACACGATGCGCGGCGGGCAATACGTTAATAACTGGCGGATGGCCGAGCTGCACGCCCGCGAAGCGCCGGCCCGGGTGCGCGAACTCGAGGCCTGGGGCGCGGTTTTCGATCGCACAAAGGACGGGCGGATTTTGCAACGGAATTTTGGCGGCCATAAATATCCGCGGCTCGCCCATGTCGGCGATCGCACCGGGCTGGAAATGATCCGCACCCTGCAGGATCACGGCATCCACCAGGGGATCGATGTCCACATGGAGCACACCGTGCTCGCGCTCCTGAAGCAGGATGGGCGCGTCGTCGGCGCGTTTGGATACGATCGCGAGCGCGGCCGGTTCAAAGTTTTCCGGGCCAAAGCCATCGTCCTCGCGACCGGCGGGATCGGGCGCGCCTTTAAGATCACGAGCAACAGCTGGGAATACACCGGCGACGGTCACTCGTTAGGCTACAACGCCGGCGCGGAGCTGGTCGACATGGAGTTCATCCAGTTCCATCCCACCGGGATGGTCTGGCCCCCGAGCGTGCGCGGCATTCTCGTGACCGAGGGCGTGCGCGGCGAAGGCGGCATCCTGACGAACAAGGAGGGCCATCGTTTCATGTTTGACGACATCCCGGAGAACTACAAGACGCAGACCGCCGAGAGCGAGGAGGAAGGCTGGCGCTATTGCCAGGGCGACAAAAACGCGCGCCGCCCGCCCGAGTTGCTCACCCGCGATCACGTCGCGCGCTGCATTGTCAGGGAAATCAAGGCCGGGCGCGGGAGCCCGCACGGCGGCGTTTTTCTCGATATCGCCTGGATCAAGAGCAAGCTTTCCAACGGTGAGGAATACATCAAAAAGAAGCTGCCGAGCATGTATCACCAGTTCAAACAACTGGCTGATATCGACATCACAAAAGAGCCGATGGAGGTCGGGCCGACGACCCACTACGTAATGGGCGGGATCCGGGTCGACTCCGACACCCAGATGTCGCGCGTGCCGGGATTATTTGCCGCGGGCGAATGCGCGGCGGGGATCAACGGCGCCAACCGGCTCGGCGGCAACTCGCTTTCCGATCTGCTGGTTTTCGGAAAGCGCGCGGGCGAATTCGCGGCCCAGTTCGCCCAGGAGACTTCGTTAGGCGAAATCGATCCCGGAGCGATCGAGGTGAGCGCGCGCGCGGCGCTGGCGCCCTTCGAGCGCGAATTCAACCAGGCCGATGGCGCCTACCAGGTGCAGAAGGATTTGCAGGAGATGATGCAGGACAAGGTCGGCATCGTTAGGCGAGAGGACGAAATGCAAGCCGCGCTGGAAGGGATCGGCGCGCTCTGGGAGCGCGCGGCGCGCGTCGGGGTCGACGGCAACCGCGAGTTCAACCCTGGCTGGCACACCGCGCTCGACCTCGCCAATCTCCTGACCGTTTCCGAAGCCGTGACCCGAGCCGCGCTCGAGCGCAAGGAAAGCCGCGGCGCGCAGTTCCGCGAAGATTACCCGGAGAAAAGCGCCGAGTTCGCCAAGGTGAACACAATTGTCTGGAAAGATGAGGAGGGCCGGATGCAAATTCGGCGGGAGGGCATTCCCGCGCTGCGGGAGGATTTGCAAAAGGTGATCGAGGAAATGAAATGAAAACAGAGCGTGCGCCAATTTCTTCCGCGATGGATCGACGGCGCTTTCTCGTTGGCACCGGGCTGACGGTCGCAGGCATGGCTCTGACCCTGCGCTCTCGGGCGCAGGCGCAGACCCTGGACGCGCCGGCGGCGGCTGCGCCTAACGATCTCAGCAGCTGGCAAAATGTGCGCGCGCA
>JACCZO010000143.1 GCA_013695925.1 Chthoniobacterales bacterium | reverse complement strand
GGGTCGTTTTTGGCTGCGCCGACCCGCGTGGTGGGGCGGCCGGTGGGCTCCTGAATCTGCTCCAAAATCCTTCGCTCAATCACCAATGCGATGTCGTTCCCGGCATCCTGCGCGACGATTGCGCCGCCTTGTTGCAGAGTTTCTTCCGCGCGCGGCGGGCCCGCGAAGCTGGTTAGCCGCCGGCCTGAGGGGGCGAAGGCGGTTCGCGAAAAGGCTCTTGGGCGAAGATTTCACCACGGTTACTGGGGAGTTACGTTTGCGGCAAAACCGTTGCTGGCTGGTCTCTGAAATGCTCTCTTCACAGATTCAAAGTTTGAAAACACGCATTTTATATCTCCGCTTTCTTCTCGCCGTGATCGTTGGTCTGATGACTGCCGGGGTTGCGCACGCCGAGGTTATTCCGCAGACAGAAGTCTTTGGAACTGCGTCTGACGGGACGGTCTTGCATTGGGTTGTTTACACACCCACGACTCCCGGCCCCTGGCCGGCCGTGCTTGTGATTCATGGTGGCGGTTTCAACGAGAACACACCGACTAGCTCGCCTGAATCGGTCAATTGCGGCAATGACTTGGCGGCCGCGGGCTACATCGCTTTCTCCATTGAATATCGTCTTGCGCCACCCGGTTCGTTAGCCGGCCAGGTTTCAGATGGCCGGTTTCCCGATCAATCCGACGACACCAGGGTGGCAATCCGGGCGGCGCGGAATGACTCGCGTTGCAACGGACAAGTTGGCGCCATAGGTGGCTCCGGTGGGGGATATTTGACCGCCTTCTGTGCCGGAACCGGAACGGTTGGTGATGATCGGCTGGACGTCGGGGTCAGCCTTTCGGGCGTCTACGATCTGTCCGATTTCAATCCCACTCCTACCCTGAACTATTTCACCGCGACGGTAACTAACTACGTCAACGTGCCCGCCACCGACACGGCGGCCCTGCGCGCGGCCTCACCAGCCTGGATTGTGGATTCCATGATCGCCCCCTTGCTCATGGTCAATTCAACCAGAGATTCCATGCCTTATGCCCAGCTCGGCGACATGATCGAGCATCTGGACGCGCTCGGCGTCACGAACTACCAAGCGATCACTCAGCCTGGAGGGAACCACGCTTTTGCTAATTGGCCGGACGTGAAGGGCGTCGCGCTGACCTTCCTCGCCAACGGTTTTGCGGGAGTGCCGCCACCACCGCCACTCCCGCCGCCGCCGCCCGGCTCGACCACCCAGCAATTGCTCAACGTCTCGACACGCGCGACCGCGGGTGTGGGGGACAACGTCATGGTGGGCGGATTCATTGTTAGCGGAACGACGGTGAAGCGAATCGTCCTGCGCGCGCTTGGGCCCTCGCTCGCCCAGTCCGGCGTGAGTGGCGCCCTGACCGACCCCGTCATCTTTCTCTACAACGAGAAGGGCGAGCTGATGGCGTCGAATGACAACCGGCTCAAGCTCGACGGCGTGGTCAATCCGCTGCTGCCACCGGATCCGGCGGAGTCATATCTCACCGCCACCCTGCCGCCCGGCAGCTATACAACTGTGGTGGAGGGGGTGAACGGGACAAGTGGCGTCGCGCTGGTCGAAGCCTACGATATGATGCCCGGGAACTCGCGCGTGGGCAACATCTCGACTCGCGGCGATATCCCTTTCCCGCATGACGTTATGGTGGGCGGATTCATCATCGGCGGAAGCGATTCGACCGAGGTCATCGTGCGCGCGCTGGGGCCGTCCCTGGCGCCCTTTGGAATCTCGAACCCCCTACCCAATCCGGCCTTGGAGATCTACGACTCGAACGGCACCCAGATCGCGACCAACGACGACTGGCGTTCGACTCAGGCGGCGGAAATCCAGGCGACGATTCCACCCGCGAACGACCTTGAGGCTGCGATCGTGGCCACCCTCGTCCCCGGGAACTACACCGCGGTTGTGCGGGACGCCGGCGAGGGGAGCGGGATCGGATTGGTCGAGGTTTACAACCTCGAGCTGTAGGGGTTTAGCTGCCTCGCAAGGACTCGAACCTTGACTTACATTCCATCCCCTTTGGCGGTGTCGTTACTCTCCTATGAAAACGTCGCAAAACATCGCTGGACAACGGCGGATGTTCTGACTCCTGTTCTGAGTAAATGGCGTCATTGGTCAAGGATTCTTCGAACCGCAGTCCATACTGGATTTAAAAGAAACGATCACGCTCACTGACAACACTGTGGAATGCCCGGTAAAGGGCTGCACAACGTCTGTGGAACGTGCGCGACAGGGAGACCCGTTACGGCAACCAAGATTCTTCTGCGAGCAGCATGGCATCTATATTTCGCCTTCGACCTTTGAGTACGAAGACGAATGGGCCAATTCGCTTTGGCAGGATGAATCCGATCGGCAGCTCAGGGGCGTGATCAAAGCCGTGAAGCGCGAGTCGCGATTCGCGCGGGACAACAGCGAGGATGCGCTGACGTGGAATGTTTTCCGGTATCTGGAGAAAAGTGGTCGCCTGGCGGAGTTTCTTACCTCGGTGATCGAGCAACCGGTGGCGAATGCAGTGCCGGCTTACTGGTCTTACTCGAGCGCCGCCAACGGGGTGTCCCCATCGCTGGCGTTGGCCAGAGCAGAGTTTGGCGAAGCGGTCGCTCGCAGCACGGAACCAGACCTCATCATCGAGTCGGACGGCACGCTGATCTGGATCGAGTCAAAACTCGGTGCCACGAATGACACGGTCCCAACCAATCCGCAGGACACCAAAGGCTACCTTTCTGGCGGCGAGCGCTGGTTCGAAAAGGCTTTCACGGGCGACTATCAGGGCGTCGCGATCACTGCAGGGCGCTATGAATTGATGCGGCTGTGGCTGCTGGGAAGCTGGGCGGCGGTGCGAGAGAAACGACAATTCTATCTCGTCAACCTGGTGAGCGAACGTGCCCACGAGACCGCGTTCGCGTCTCATATCGCTCAAATGCCGGGTGCTATCTTCGTGTGCACGACGTGGGAGAATTTCTATCGCTGGCTGGAGAGCTGCCCGAGCACTGCCGATGGGGACCGTGTGATTCAGTATCTGCGGCAGAAAAGCGCCGGGTATGCGAATGGAGCATTGAAAACGGCTTTTCCTACACTGGCTGCCCTTTAGAGCAACGGTTACATCGAGAGCGGTCGAGAAGCAGGCTCGGCATCGGCCTTTTCCCCCATTACTGGGAGGGGTTGGACCCGTCGCGACGAAACGCAGAAGCACTTTGATCTCTGCAATGGTGTAGGGCGGATTACCCTTGTGGATCATGGCATGGCAATTGGGACAAACGGGCATGAGGTTGCGGATCGGGTTGACCCGGTAGGATGTGCCTATGCTCGCAAGCGGCACCAAGTGATGGACGTGAATCAACTTCCTGCCCAACCGTCCGTAGCTCCTTTCGAAGTTGAATGTGCAGCAGGCGCAATCGTAGCCGTAGTGCAGGAGGCAAACCTTACGTGCCTGGGGGCTACGTTCGTAGGCGTTAATGGTGACCTGGCGCGTCGCACCTTCGAAGATCTCGTCATCGTTAACTTCTTCCGGGAACGAAAACGCAGCAGTTGAGGGAGCCCGCAGAAAACAGTGCGGCGCGTCTAAAGCTCCGCTTTCAACGAGGGCACCAAGCAACGCCGGCAGCAATTGATAGCCCGACCCCATTGGGTGTGGAAAACTCAGATTGTATAAGATCATGCCGGCAGCATTGAAGCGACCGGAAGTTCGGACGAAGCCAGGCAGGGCGCTCGTGTCGGGGTAGGCGCGGCTCAGTGCTGGCTCCGCGGTCGAGCCCCGCTTGCCGTCGAATTGGGCGTAATTGGCCAACACCAGTTCGCGATAGAGTGCTTGGAGGACATCTTTGTGATCTCCAACATTGCTGTCGATGGCGACGCGAAGCGTCGTTTCGATCGTGCCCCGGGATTGGATCGGCGGTAGAGGCGCAACATCGAAGCTTACCGGCTCGGGCGGGGCAGCCTGATTGCCGACGAAATAGGTGACGGATAGGGTGAACATTACCCGACCTTGACGTAATTCATTAGCGATTGTCGAGCGACAGCCAGATGCGTTCCCGAAACCGAACAGCAAAGGAGAAGACCCCGCGGCAGCAAGAGCACCTCATTTGGGTTCACGAAGCAGAGCCAGGTCGAGGCGTCCAGCCGCAGCCCAACTCCGTCGCGAAGTCGCGGCCTAGCTCACGCCACGTCATCACCCCAGAGGGCCGCTAGTCCCCAGGACACACCTCGAACTTGCGCGCCTAGTACGTACGAGCGGAAGGCGCCAAGGCGAGGGTAATAGTTTGGACAGCGGCCATTGAAACCAGCCTCCAATCGATATTTCATTACTGGAAAAGAACCTTCACGCGCCCGGTTTGGCCGGACCCGGAGCCGTCTCTTAGACAACTCACTTACATTTCTATATATTAAACAATTAAATATGCTTCTTTCCCCCTTCTGCCAGCTTCTTTATCATCAAAAAACAAAGAAACTAATAGTAGGAGGTTTGAAGAATTTGATGCATTTACTTATGCATTTTTGTTGGTTTTCAAACGGGTTGTTAGAGACGTCCGGATAGGAATTGGATATGACTTATGTTCCTTGTCGGTCTCCGGCAGCGATAGCGCTGCTCATTAACCTATAATACGACACGATTTGGCGAGTGAGGGGGTGCCCGAGAAAAGTTGAACGATCGCCGAGCTGGAATGCTATCCGACCGCTAGGTTTCGCCGTTACGTCACCACTTATCCGATGGGGAAGCCCCCAGACGATGTTTCTCGGCGGCCCAGCGTCTGACCGCAGAGGTAAGTGGGAGTCGATGCAAGATCGCCTCCCACGACAGTGCCCTAAAATAGAAACCATCTGCCTCGTGCCTTTTCAAACACCGACTGAGCATCGCGGGCCAACCCGGCCAATCACCAGTGCGACAAAAGAACGGGTTATTCTGGTCGTAGAGGAGGACAAATGCACTGGCTTGTTTGTTACGACCCAAAAAGCGAGCCGCGGCGGCAGTGCGGACAGCTTGATAGGCTAGGCTAACGGGACAGGGAAAGAGCGGTAGCCGCGGAGAGGGAAGGCCGAACAGTTCGCTGGCAACAGCCCAATAGGCGGATCGACTGGCGACTCGCTCAGCGCACGGGTTGCCGGCGAGCGGGCTTCCGTCACCGTCCACGCTACACGTGCAATTGCCGATGCCGGGTTCAGAAAACTTGCATTCGACACAGGCGGTCAGGGCTGAATTGCCAGCAACGAAGTCAATTTTTGTCGCTCTCGGCTTTTCGCGCAGTGCTGAAGGCGGCAACTCTTGCTCAAAGGCATACCAGCTGCTTCCCGCATCTTCAGCGAGGTGATCAAGATCCAGAATATTCCAGAACCACTTTAGCGACGGCTCACGGGCACAGGCCGATCCGAGCAGGGCAAGCGCGAGCATTTGACTGGAACGCCCTGAACGAGCGAAGGGGTGGAGAGACAAGCGCGGGATGAGCCAGGAGAGATGCTGTGAGCCACGAGGCAAGGTGGCACCGACAGTGCGGGCCGAATACGGATGGTTGGGGCAGCGGAGCTGCGGATGCTTTTTGAAGTAACTCGTGTAGTAGGCTTTTAGCTCCCGTTCATAGGGTCGGTAGGAGGGCAGACACTGCGCGTCGATTGCGGCTTGGCTCCAAAGCATCAGAGAGTCGCTGGAATGAGGATCGATTGGATAGCTACTTTGAGGTGGCAGCATAAGAAGGCGAAGCCTGCCTCGGGAATGAGGGAAGGCCGCTTTCCTCTTCTACGTGCGACGTGATTGGATGGCTCACGCAACTGCTGGGACGCATTCCAGGCGTCGACGGGCGGAACGCCGACGGGCCGGGTGCTCACTCGCGGAGGCTAAATCACAATCAGCGATCGATGTTGTAAATCCACCGATCGGCATTTGGTCGAGGAGGTCGAGGTATCGAGCCTTGCGATTTCTCGGTTGGCGAAGGATGATTTACAAACCGCGCGCAGGGTTTTGTCACGTCACGCCCCTTTATTCCTAAGTCACGGGGCGGCACCCGGCTGAACCCCAGTCCGAGAGATCCATCGGGAGACAAAGCGCCGGTGGCAATACAACGACGAGCGGCTTCGTGAAAAGGCATCTCGTGTTTGCCGGACAGGAAATTTAAATAGGTAAGGTCGATATAAACGCGACCGTTGCGGCGCGCATGAGTCACCAGCATGGAAATGGCGCGGTGAAGCTGTTTGTCTCCCTCAGCAGGTCCGAGATGCCAGGTTTTGTCCGCTGTCTGGTGGACAATACACAGAGTGCTGAGAATATCCAAGGGCACTCGCAGGTCATATACCTCGTCGACCCCCAGCAGGGTCCGCAAAGCTGTCTCGTTCACGGCGGAATTTGATCGCAAACAGACTAGGATTTTGTCCTTGATGTTTCTTGGCTTGGACTCAGGCGCCGCCGCCGGAGGGGAGCAAGGAGTCGTGTCGGATTCTAGACGAGGCGATTCCGGGCGTGAGAGGCCCTCTTTCTCTTTCTCACTAACCCCTACCGGTGCGGGTGCCGTGGACGGAGGGGGAGTCGTCATACTTGTTGGATTCGTAACTGCGGGCGCTGGAGGAATCGGGTGCTTCGGCCGTGCGGCAGGGCTCGGGGGATCAACCCTCGTCGGAACTGAATTCTCGGCCGGAGTTGGGGATGCGACGGACGGGGCGGAGCCAGGAGTCCAGCGATAGCGGGCGGCGACCTTATGGGGAACAGCCGCCGACGTCTGGATAATAAAACCTCGTCGCACGAACTCGGTGCGCAGCTGGCCGGCGCGTTGCATCGTAACCTTGAGTCGGCATGAAAGATTCTTGAGTACGATTGGGAAATCAGCCCGTCCGTCGACGCGGGCCTTGCGGGAGAAGCTGTGCAGAATCCGGAAGCAATCGCGCTCCGATTCAACCTTGAGCTGCGCATTGACTCTGGCTTCGGCCTCGGGGAGTTCAGCTTGCCACTGGCGCTCCAGTCCCCGCCAAAGACTTCGAAACTCCGCAAGATGATCCTCCTCGCTCGCCTCCGTGGTAACGGACTTGCTCTGAAATTGTAGAAGAACGACCTGAGTCGCAAGTTGGTAGCCGACCTGATTAAACATGGCCCCGGTTAACTGCTCGAGTTGATAATGGCGAGTGTTCCTTTGCGTGATGTCAAAGCGTTCGGACCAAGTTTTTGCCCAGTTTAAATATTGATTTTGATTTTTACTTAAAGAATCAGAGCGCTCTTCGAGCGCTTCTAAGGGGTTTTGAAGAGAGAGAGAAGAACACCCACCCTCTACGAGGGTTCTCTCTCCAAAACCCCTAATTAAAGGATTTTTTTCTATATTAGGTAAAGCAAGTGGGTTGGACTTCTGGATCGCGGCGAGCAGTGGAACAGCATTCTCGAAGATGAGTTCGCCGACGGTACCGGTCCGCGGGTTCCACGTCCCAGGCGCACGGACTGACTTCCGACATGGACGGTTACCCGATTCGGGTGAGGGGGTTATTTCGCACACGCCGGGTACGATCGGGGCATCGATCGCGGTCGCGATGCCCTCGAGCAAATTCGCCCATTCCTCGCAGGGCCGGGAAAACGGTGAGATCAACCAGGCGTGCCAACCGCCTGCGCCCGTGTGTTCGAGAATGAGGCCAAACGAGTCGAATTTGGATTTGGCGTAGTCGAAGGCCGCAAACGCGAACTGCCGGGCGCGCTCGGGATTATCAGTATGGTTATCGAAGTCCATGGCGCCCCAGCAAGAGCAGTTCCCGGGGTTTGTGGCATAAGGCGAGAAAGCTATCTCGGAACCGGGTTTCACCTTGCCCTCGATCGTGTTGAGCGCCCAAACAATCGCCTCCTCCATGGGCTTTGTCTTTGCTTTGCGATATACAGGCTTCCCGTCCTTGCCACGAAACGCCATTACGTAGGAAAACCGGTCGTTCCCGTTGTGCAGGTGTTGATAGAGCTGGAGGGTCGCCTGCCTGGAAATGATTTCGGTGATTTTCTTTCTCCCCTCATCCCACAAGTTCAACAGGACGTCGCTCGCGAAAGCGGGTGTTTTGTTATCGTCTTCCATAGCTAATTCCGATTGTTAGGTTCCCATTTTGTATTGTTCGTTGCGGCGCGTTATCGCGGCAAATTGATCGTGGTATTCTGGCTTATTGATTGATGCGGGGCGCATTCGGACACATCAATTGTTGCAAAATCCTTTCCGCGGAGCGACGACCCAGACCGGATTAAATTCTCTCGCTGGGCTCCCGAGAATCGCGGATATATGTGGGGCATGAGTTTCTCCAGGTCTTGGTAGACAACACGAGCCGGCGTCAGGGTGTAAGGATTCCACGAACCCGGGGCTCGCATCCCGCGGCCAAAGCGATGGTCAGGATGCGTGGGATCAGGAAACGTCTCGAAGTCACACTTCCCGGCCAAGGCTAGGGTCAGAAGTTCCAAAGTTGGGAGCCATCGGCGAATGGCGACAAAGCAGTCGGCAATAGCCCAAAGCTGCCAGCCTCCATCGCGGGTGTCTTCAAGTAAGGAGGAGCGGTGCGGTCCATAGGTTCTCAACATCTGTGCGGCCTCTTTGACGCTTTTTTCCGTTGCGTCCGCATTGTCCCTGCCCTTAATCCGGATCCCGGCCCAACGGGACTGCCCTGGGTTCCAATGGCGGAGGCAGTGAGGCACGAAAGCCAATTGCCCTTCTTGGGGACGCAGACGGCCGGTCGTCGAGTTAACGGATTGCGCGATCGAGGTAAGCATGGGTGTCCGGATGTTAACAACCTTTCGAACTTTGCTACCTGTGCGGGATTCGGTTGAATAATCGACGCACCCATTGGCCAGGTGTAAATAAAGCAAACTAAGGCCCGCTGGGGAGAGGTAGCTCGTCATAAGCTGCGGATCGGTGGTGGCGATGCTATGGTCGAAAAAAGGATCCAAGGTCGGCTCGGAGGGCGTTTGGTCCTTAGTGTGGTTATGAGGTGAGTTTTCTTTCATATTGATCTCGTTGGATGTTGTTGTAGCGATCCTGGGAAGGATGAATCGGAAGTCTTTGGCGGGCTCCGGTGTCACAAAGCATCGGTAGCATTCTGGTCCTTATTCCGGGGCGAAATGGCCATGGATTCAATGTAGCCGGCGAGTGAATCGTAGGAGATCAAACGAATGCCGCGGACGTTTCCCCTGCGACGCACACAAACCGATTTGATCGCGCCTTCACGAATTAGCAGGTACAAACTACTTCGGCGCAGCCCAAAGAGGGCGGTTGCGTCGTGAAGCCGCACCCACTCGGGTCGATTCTGCTGGAACGGTCTGGCACGATCTGTCTCGTTATGAAGAACATCCGTCATGACATTTCCTTTCCGTATCTGCGCGCGTAGGCGGCATGAATGAACGGCAGCGCATACGCCAACTCCTTTTCACTCTCGATCGCCATGCGAGAATAGCTCTTCGGCCCCCCGCGAAGTAAGTTTTTCGGATCGTCGAATTCCGCTGGCTCGCCGTAGAAAGCGGCCACGACCCCAGGATGCCTTGTCCGGTAACTTCGAAGATAAAGAATGCGAAAGAATGGCGGCCAGAACATCACGCCGCGCTCTTTTCGGGTCGCGGTAACTTCAGGGATCAGCAACGCTTCGTTGATCAACTCTTGGGCAAATTTCAGTGAGCGGGGGGGATAGTTTCGAAAACTGTGCGCCACCATGAGGTCGCGGCGGTATTGGTCGGAGGGCGCTAAAAATGCGCGGTCGGCCAGCGGTTGCGGAGGTCTGTGATCGGCAAAAGAAGATGGAGCTTCGGGATCTGGTTCGAGTTGCGCTGGAGCAAAGTTGGTCGTGGCGGAATCTCCACCATCGCCAAAATACCCATTGAGGATGGCGGCGCCCAGCGACGAGACGTCGATGCCGAGCCTGCGCGCTTCCGCGCTCATCAGACGATCGGTGGTTTCCGTGATCGCCACATTTAAGACCCGAATAGATGTTGTCATAGTGGAGGAGTTCGATTTTTGTTGCAGGAACCGATTACTTCATATAGTAATAGTTAGAAACTGATTGAGGACAAGCAAATATTTACGAAATTACGGCCATCCCCACTATTTTTCCCGGCGGACGTTTAACGCAGCAGACGGACGCCGTCACGATGCCTGCAAACTGGTCCGTTGGTGCGGACACAGCTTTGCGGGATTGCTGCGAAATCAAGGAGAGTAGAAATGAACGAAATAATACAACGACTGAAAACATCCCAAGAACGGGCCAACGCCACGTCGACGACCGCGGGCGAGCGGGCCGGTCAAGAGTGGGCCAGGAAACACGCGGAAGTGGCGGAGCTTCGCCGACTTGCGCGCGCCTTGAATTCCATAAATGGGCGGCAGTTCGAAGAAGGAGGGGCGGCTGTCCAATTCGTATGGATAATCAATCCAAACGAGACGCCAAACTGGAGTAACGCCAATGACTTCTGGCGTGACGTGACCTGGGAGGAGGAGTTGCCCGATCAGGCATTTGTCGCGGGCTTCGCTTCCGGCGCGCTCGACCTATGGGACGAGGTGCGCCATCAACTCTAGGCGCCGTGAACACTCGGAGTGCGCGTCGCCGCCTTTGGCGGAGGCGACGCGTTTTCTCCGGCGCGCAATCCCGAACTGCTCGAGCGGGTGCGGGATGAGCCGCTACGCAAACATTTCAGCTTTTGGTTTCGCTGGCTTCCGCTATTTAGGCAATCGGTTTATTTCCAGCGGCCTGGCGAACGGCAGGACTACCCGGCGTCCGGTCTTGGTCGTCGTAAGTGAGATTTCGGAAGTTTCCAGATTGACTGTGCGTCACGTCAGCTTTGCCAGGTCCCCCAGCGTTGCCCGAGGTGAAGGCCGAAGAGCACAAGCCCGCGTCACTCCGCATCTTCGCGGCACGCCCTCAGGATTCGTTTGATTTCCGAAACCGTGAACGCGCGGCGCATTGCCTTTTCGCGCGATTTCAGAATCGAAACGCGGCTAGCTGGATTGACTGCCAGCAGATTTTGCCTAACGGATTCTTCGAGGCAGGCAAGCACCTTCAAACTTAAATCTGCCGTCGAACGGGAGCGCTTGCTCGCCTCCGCATCTCGGAATTTCGCTATCTCCGTTGGCTGGAGCATCGACAAGTCGCGGTCCGCTCGTACGCCCAGCGAGACGAAGAAATGCTGAATTACGAGACGATAACGATCGTGCGTTAATTCGTCGGCTTCAATTGATTTCGCTTTCAATCACCGCGCGCACCACGCGCGGATCGCTGGGGAATCGAGCGCTTCGGCGTTGGCAATTGAAAAACATTGGCGACCCCGCGTGAAATGACTTCACGGGCAGCATCCGCGCTCAGTCTGCCACGGCGTCCGAGCAGCGGAAGGGCCAGTCACCGTCCGGTCTTGCCCGCCTTCAGGGAAATTTCGTCGGCGTCGTCATAGCGCTGCGGCGCTTTCTCGAACAAATCCCCAACCTTGGGTGGATTTTCTACCTCGCAAGCCACGTCCATGAACATGGTCGAACGACGACGGATCTGTTCTGACTACCGTTCTGACTTTAGCGATTTTGGTCGGTTGAGCAATCTTAAGTCGTTGATAATCAATTAGTGGCTGCCTCGCAAGGACTCGAACCTTGACAAAGAGATCCAGAATCTCTCGTGCTACCATTACACCACGAGGCATGATCGCGGGACGAGACCTAAGCTCCGCTCACGCCCCCGCGCAAGTGTCGGCGCGGAAGTTCCAGCCTAACGAAGGACTCGCACCAACCGGTTCGCGCTCGGTCCCCTGGCCCAATCCGCGATCGTGCGCTTGAGAAGATCGAGCCGACGCGACCGCTCCGCGAAACTCGCTTTCAATTCACGTTCCACCTGACCGCGCAGATCGCGTCTCGGCCCGATGCGCGCGAAATCCCAGGCGTCTTCTCCTTTCGCTTCGATCAAACTTTTCTCCAGCGCTCGCAGGGCCCGCTGCAGTTCCGCCCGCACGGCCTGCATCTGGGAGAGCGATTGGCCGGCTGTGCGTTTTGTTTCGATGTCGCTGAGGGCAAGCAAAATTTCCATCCGGGCGACATCGCTCGCCGCATAGGCTTCCTGGGCTTCATGCCAAAGGGTGGAGACGGCCGAGCTCCCATCAGCACGCAAATCGGGATGGAGCCGCCTGACAAGCCGGCGGTAAAGTTCCTTTACCCGCCCCTCTGCTTCCTCCGACGAGTCAGCGACCGGCCCGGAGTCCGGTTCCCGCTGAATGCGCTGGGGCTTTCGTCGGGAAGTGTTTCGCTGGGGTGAGTCCTCGGCCGGGGGCCGAAACATGTGCGATTTGAACGCTTCGAACGAGACCGAGTATGCCTCGTCATCCATTTTGTCGGGATTCGTGCCTAACGAACGCTTCACCCACTCTTGGAAAAGCGCTTCCTTTTCAAAATCGCTCAACTTGCGCGCGGCGCCGTCCCGCTCGCGATTGGTCGCGGTTTCTTCTTCAGTGGCTTCCGCGGCCGGATTGGACCGGCGAAACATGACGCGTTGATAGGCGCGATGCGCGTCCTGGAATCCGTGCCGCATCTCCATCTCCACTTCATGGATGAGCGCCTGAAAGTCGCGAATCTGGATCTCGACCTCGCGTGCCTGGCTCAGGAGCGCGCCAAACTCGCGCGCCCGCCAGCGCGCAAAAGCCGGCTTGTCTTTACGCTCGAAATGATGCCAGCCAGCGCGCACGCGATCGAGGCGAGCCATCGCCGTCGAGCATTCCTCCGCCACCCGCTCGCGCAACGGCGCCTGGTTGATGAGCACGAGCGGGAGAGCGATCCCATTCGCTCCCGCCCTCTCTCGCTGTTCCGATCGTCCACGCGCCATCCGGGCGAATCTACGCACGGCCTGCCCACTGAAAAGCGTCGCTCTGCGAACTTAGCGCTTAGGCGACAGTCGCAAGCTGTGGGCTCTCAGCGGAGGCCTTGGCCGCCGCGGCTTCCGCCCGTTCCCGTTCCCGCGTTGCCATCAATCTGCGCATGGCCAAACGGGCGGGATTTTTCCGCGCTTCTTCGCCGTAGATTCTGCCGGCCAGAAGGTCGAGCGAATCCACCTTGTCTCTCCAGGTCACGATGCGCTGAAAAGCGAGCGGATATTCCCAAAGCACGCCGATCACGTCCTCGACCACGTCGTTGCCCTCATCGCAAAGCGCCTCGAATTCAGCGAACGGATTGCCGTTGGTTTTCGTTTCGCCCGAGAGATGCCTGGCGATCGCATCAGCCGCGAACTCGCCCTCCTGGATCCCAAAGTAAACGCCGTAGGCGAAAATCGGATCGATGAAGCGGTGCGCGTCGCCGATGCAAAGAAAGCCTTTGCCGGTGTAATCGCGGACGCGATAGGAGAAGTTCGGCATGGCGTGGATCGGCTCCTGCGGGGTGAGGTCAGGCAGCCGTTCCGAGAGCACCGGCGTCATATTCCGGCATTCGTGCAGCATCATCTGCTCCTTTGTCATGCCGGTCTTTTTGAAATAAGCGGTCGGGAAGACGACTCCTACACTGGTCAGTTCGTCATTTACCGGGATGAACCACGCCCAATAGTGCTTCGCCTGGTAATAAAGCAGGGTGTTGCCCGGTTGCTGCGACAGCTCAGGACCGTCGTCCCGAATCGTGTTGGCGTACTGAGTGAAAAAGGCGACCTGCTTGTCCGAAGCGCCCGGTTCCTTAATGCCGGTTACGCGGTGATTGGCCAGGAAAGTGGCGCAACCCGAGGCATCGATCAGCACCTCGGAGTAAAGCTTGTCTGCGGCCCCGTCCGGAGTCCGGATAGTCAATCCGACAACGGCGTCCTCCTCCACGATGGGAGCGACCGCGGTGGCTTTGATCCAGATGGCGCCGCGCTCGATCGCGGCGTCGAAAAGGATTTTATCGAACGTGCTTCGCATCACGTTCCAAGTGTAATTTGGCACCTGATCGCCCTTTTCATCCCGCCGAACGAGGCCCACCCAGAAGTCGTTTTTGCCGTCCGGTCCGTAAAATACCGCCCCGTGCTTCACAGGATAATTTTGGGCGTCGAGCGCCGGGCCCAACCCAAGGGCACGTAAAGCGATCTGGCTCGCGCCGGTCAGCGACTCACCGACATGATACCGAGGATGTTCAGCGCGTTCGACGATAACCGGCGTAATGCCCTTCCGGAGCAAATACATTGCGGTGGCGGCGCCTGCCGGGCCGCCGCCGAGAATGATAACGGGATGCTTCTTTTGAGCCATAAATTAGATTTTGGGGGACGCGGCAGTGAAGGCCGGAATGAGGTAATGATAATGCATGTTTTCTGTCATCTACGTCAAGCAGTTTTCGCCGGTTGCAGTTATGTGCAACTTTCTGCACCCGTGGGGCAGCATTACGGGCACGCGTTCGCTGAAATCGGATGGCTTCCGCAAGGTGCGCTTCGAGAGCTACCCGGGCGCGCATGAGGGTTTTCCCGAGCACACGACGGCGGCGCTGCAGTGGTCTCTTTCCCAGACCGCCGGCAGCGGCGCGACTCCTACCCGGCTTCTACCTTCGACAAGTTTTTCAAGAAACCATAAATTGTTAGGCGATCGGCGTGCTTGCGCCCGGCGAAGCGGAAACCTATTCTCGCTCCATGAGTAAGGGCGACTTCCTCTCCACCATCCAAGGCGGCTATTCATTCAAAGGCGACGCCGTCCTGCTCGGCGCGGCCACCCGTGACGGCCGGGTCTTCGCCGAGGCGCCCGTGCGCCTGCCGCTCCGTACCATGAATCGCCACGGCCTCATCTCCGGCGCGACCGGGACCGGCAAAACCAAAACCCTTCAGATGATCGCGGAACAGCTTTCCGAATTCGGTGTCCCGACCTTGCTCATGGATATCAAGGGCGATCTGAGCGGTCTCGCCGCGCCCGGGACCGCGACTCCCAGCATCACCGAACGCCACGAAAAGATCGGCACCAAGTGGTCGCCCAGCGCCTATCCGGTGGAATTTCTCACTCTCTCGAATGAACCCGGGGCGCGCCTCCGGGCGACCGTGCTCGAGTTTGGCCCGCTTCTTTTTTCTCGAATGCTCGGGCTGAACGAAACCCAGTCGAGTCTCGTCGCGCTCGTCTATAAATTTTGCGACGACAAACATCTGCCGCTTCTCGACCTGAAGGATTTCAAGAAAGTCCTGGAATACATCACCGGCGAAGCCAAGGCCAACGTGACTGCCGAATACGGACTCGTGCCGACCACTTCGACGGCGCTCATTCTGCGCAAATTAATCGAGCTCGAACAGCAGGGCGCCGAGGATTTCTTCGGCGAACCTTCGTTTGAGATGAGTGACCTGATGCGGGTCGTCGATGGCTTCGGCGGTATTTCCATTCTGCGCCTCACCGACATGCAGAATCGCCCCAAGCTCTTTTCCTCCTTCATGCTCCAGATGCTGGCCGAGCTTTACGCCACCCTTCCGGAAGTGGGCGATCTCGAGAAACCAAAGCTGGTTCTTTTCATCGACGAAGCGCACCTCATCTTTGACGACGCCGAGAAATCGCTCCTCCACGAAATCGAGACGGTCATCAAACTCATCCGCTCCAAAGGCGTCGGCATTTTCTTCTGCACGCAATTGCCGACTGACATTCCCGACGACGTCCTCGGCCAGCTCGGGATGAAAGTGCAGCACGCTCTCCGCGCCTTTACCGCCCGCGACCGGACCGCGATCAAGGCCGTCTCCCGCAACTATCCTGAGACCGAATTCTACAACACCGAGCAACTCCTGACCGACCTCGGGATCGGCGAAGCGCTCGTCACGGTGCTCGACGAACGCGGCATCCCGACGCCGCTCGCCGCCACCATGCTTTGCGCCCCGCGCTCCCGGATGGGCCCGCTCGAGCCTAACGAACTGCAGGAGATTGTGAACCGCTCCGAGCTGGCGCAGAAATACAACATCACCCTCGACGCGCAGAGCGCCTACGAAATCCTCGGCGGAAAAATCGCGACCGCCTCCTCGCCGGAACAGGCGCAGCGGGTCGCCGCCACCGCTCGACGCACATTTGCTCCCGGCACCGCTGCGCCGCCCAGCGCCGAATTATCCAGGGCCCTCGGACGGGATGACGACGCTTCGCCCCAGGTCGCGGCCGGTGCGCCTTACGCCCGCCCTGCGCCGGCCCCGTCGCGCGCCCAACCGAACGTCCTCGGGGAGATTTTTGGCAGCAGCGTCGCGCGCAGTGTCATCCGCAGCGTGGCGGTCAACGTCACCGGCACGCTGACCCGTTCCCTGCTCGGCGCGTTGGGTGTGCGCGGCCGGCGTCGTTAGGCCGATTACTTCACCGCCTGCGCTTTTAATTCCTCGAGTGAGACAAACTCCAGGGCGGACGAGTGCGTCGCCTCGAGATCGACCGGCGGTGCGACCCCGCGGTCGAGCGCCTCTTTCCAACGCGTAACGCAAATGCACCAGCGATCGCCCGGCTCCAGGCCGGCAAAACCCCACTCTGGGTGCGGAGTGACGAGATCGTTGCCCATCAGGACGGAGTAATCGAGAAAGTCGCGCGTCATCTTCGCGCAGACCGTGTGCAGGCCGATGTCCTCCGGACCAGTCCGGCAATACCCGTCTCGATAAAAACCGGTCGCGGGATCGGAGCAACAGGCGCGCAGTTCAGTGCCCAGGACATTTGTCGGCATAACGGAACGCTACTCGCCGCCCGCAAATTTTCATGCGAAGTCCACCCATGAAGGAGCCGGAGCAATTTGCCGTCGCCTACTGGCTCCTGCCGGCGGCTCCCTTCCAGAAGTTCTTCCGCGAAACCATCCAGCGGCTCGCGGCAAAATACGAGGCTCCAGTTTTCGAGCCGCATCTCACTCTCGCGGTCGGAGCAGATTCTCCCGACGAAGCCGAAGAAAAGCTGGCGCAGCTTCCACAAGGTCAGATCGAACTCCGCGCTCGCGCGGTGACATGGAAATCGAAATTTACCAAAACACTTTTCGTGCGATTCGACTCCAGCCCGCCCCTTTTGCAACTTGGAATCTCGTTAGGCAGGGATGGCGTGGACTTCGATCCGCATCTCAGTTTGCTCTACAAAAGAATGCCGGGAAAAGAACAGGAACGGCTCGCGGCCGGGATCCATCTGCCATTTGCCAGCGTCACTTTCGACACAGTGGTCGCCACGCGCTGCCGCCTCCCGGTCGAAACTGCCGCCGACGTCGCGGTTTGGAAATCCGTCGCGGCGCGAAGTTTAATCAGCAAACAGGCTGGTTAACTTCATCGCCACGGCGTCTACCAATCCCTGGTCGGTCAGTTTCAGCGTCGGGATCGGCGAGAGGCTGAGGAAGGAGAGCGACATGAACGGGGCCGGCAGGTCGCAGCCTAACGACCGGGCCGCGGCATTGAGCGCGGCGATTTTTTCGATCACGCTTTCGAGCGGTTGATCCGAGACCAGACCGGCGATGGGCAAGGGCAATGCTGCCTCCATTTCCCCGTCGACGACCGCGACCTGTCCGCCGCGCATTTCTTCCAGCGTGCGGATCGCGAACCCGATGTCCTCGTCATTTGTCCCGACCACGACCACGTTGTGCGCGTCGTGCGCGACGGTGGACGCGAGTGCCCCGCGCTGCAGACCGAATCCCCTAACGAAGCCCACGCCGACGTTGCCCGTTGCCTGGTGCCGCTCGAGCACGACCAATTTCAGGATGTCGCGCTCCGGGTCGGCCAGCACTTCGCCGTTGCTCAATTTCGGTCTCTCCAGCGCCTGCCGCGTGATGATCTGGTTCGGCACGATTTCGATTACCTTGATCTTGCGCGTTCCCTCGGCCATCACCCTGAAATCTTCAGGCGCGTGGTAGCGCAGGTTCATCGTGCTCCGCGGTTGCGGCGTGTGCGCCGGTTTCTCGCCCAGGTAACGCCCCTTTTCTGCGACCAGCTTTCCTCTTTTAAAAACCTGCCGGACGACAAACTTTTTCAGGTCGTCCAGGACAAGAAAATCGGCCCAAAAACGCGGCGCGATGGCCCCGTGATTGCGCAATCGATAGTGCCGCGCGGTATTGATCGAGCCCATCTGGATCGCCGTCATCGGCGCGATGCCCAGCTCAATCGCGCGCCGGATCGAATGATCGAGATGGCCTTCCTGGACGAGATCGCCCGCCAGTTTGTCGTCAGTCGCGAACGAGCAATTGGCGGAGTTCTGCGGCGTCACGAGCCCGATGATGTGCTCGAGATTGCGCTCCGTACTCCCTTCCCTAACGAGCAGATGCAGCCCGAGGCGGAGCTTCTCGCGCGCTTCCTCCAGTTCGGTGCTTTCATGGTCGGAGCGCACTCCGGCGAGCGCGTAGGCGTTGAGATTTTTCCCGCGCAATCCCGGCGCATGCCCGTCGATCGCTTTCCCTTTGCCCGCGCGGATTTTTGCCAGCTCGCTTTCCATGCCCAGAAAAACGCCCGGGTAATTCATCAGTTCGGCGACGCCCGCGATCCGATCGTCGGCGATCATGAGCTTGAGATCGTCTGCCGTGAAACGCGCGCCCGCCGTCTCGAGATGCGTCGCCGGCACGCAGGAGGGGAGCATGATAAAAAAATCGATCGGCAAATTCTTGCTCGACTCGAGCACGTAACGGATGCCGTCGAGGCCAAGGACGTTAGCGTATTCGTGCGGATCGATCACCATCGCACCCGTCCCGTGCGGAACCGCCGCGCGGACGAATTCCGGAATCGTCAGCATCGTGCTTTCGACGTGAAAATGTCCGTCGATTAAGCTCGGGGCGAGATAAGCGCCCTCCAGGTCGATCGTTTCGCGTCCTTCGTAATCGCCCAGCCCGACGACGCGGCCATCGTCCACCGCCACGTTCGTTAGGTAAATCTCCGCGCTCAGGACATTGACCAGCTGCGCATTCTTGAAGACGATCTCGGCCGGCTCTTCCCCACGCGCGATGCTCAGCTTGTGCGGGACTGCCCTCATCGCAGGAGTTGTTCCGCCATCGCGTGCTCCGGCGTCGCATCCGCCGGTTGGGGCGCGCGCGTCCGGCCGCTGATCGCGTTGAAGATCGCCTCGCAAGTCGCCGGCGAGGCGAGGGGAACTTGGCCGCCGCCTTCCCCAAACGACGCGACCGCATCCCGGATTGCTTCCCGCACTGAGATGGCCAGCATGAGCGGCGGTTCGCCGACCGCTTTGCTCCCGTGCACAACGTTAGGCTGGGTCGCGTCGGTCAGAAACGCGACCTTGAAGACGTCCGGAGTGTCACCGATCGCGGGAATCTTGTAGGTGTCAGGCGAATGCGTCCGCAACCGGCCTTCCGAATCCCAGACCAGTTCTTCCATCGTCAACCAACCGGCCCCTTGAACAAAACCACCTTCCACCTGTCCGCGTGCGATTCCGAGACTGATTGCGTCGCCCACGTCATGCAAGATGTCGACCCGCCGGATGTGCGTCATGCCCGTGAACCCGTCCACTTCGACCTCGCTCACCGCCGCGCCGATCGCGAAATAGTGAAATGGTTTTCCGCGACCGGCTTCGCGATCGTAATGAATCTCCGGCGTGCGATAAAATCCGGTCGCGCTCAAACTGGTCCGTGCGAAATAGGCCCGCTGCAGAAGCTGGGCGACGGGGAAGGCAGAAGCAGGATCGTCCGCGTTCAGGACCATGTTGTCGTTGAACACGATCCTGTCGATCGGCACCGGCGCACCGCTTTTTTCGGACAACATTTCCTCCGCGAACGGCAGCAGCCGTGCCCGCAAAGCGTCGCAGGCATTTCTCACCGCCGCTCCGTTCAAGTCCGTTCCGCAGGAAGCGGCGGTGGCCGAGGTATTCGGGACCTTGTCGGTCCGCGTCGCCATCACCCGCACGCGATCGGTCGTTAGGCCTAGCTCGCGCGCCGCAATCAGGGCGATGTTGCTGTAAACGCCCTGGCCCATCTCGGTCCCACCGTGATTGATCTGCGCGGTTCCGTCCTGGTAGAGCAGAACCAGCGCGCCGGCCTGGTTGAGATGAGTAGTGGTGAAGGAAATTCCGAACTTTACCGGCGTGATCGCGAGCCCGCGCTTTTTGTCAGTCTGATCCGCGTTCCATTCCTGCAACTCCTTGCGCCGCGCCGCGAAATCGCTCGATTCGGTCAGCTCCTGCCAGATTCGCTGGATCCGATTGTCCTCGATCTCCTGGCCGTATGGCGTGGTGTTAGGCCCGCCGCGATCGCGGTAAAGATTCCGCTGCCTAACGACCTCTGGCGGGAGGCCGGTCGCGCGCGCGATTCGGTCCATGATTTCCTCGATCACCAGCATCCCCTGCGGTCCGCCAAAACCGCGGAAAGCGGTGTTCGAGGCGAGGTTCGTTTTTGCGACCCGGCCACTGAATTCGACGTTCGGAATGTAATAGGCGTTATCGAGATGGAAGACGGCGCGATCGGTCACGGCGCGCGAGAGATCGAGCGACCATCCCCCGTTGGAAAACAGTTCCACCCTGGCGGCCAGAAGCATTCCATCGCGATCGAATCCGACTCGGAATTTCCCAAGAAAAGGATGCCGTTTGCCGGTGATCATCATGTCCTGGTCACGATCGAAACGAACCCGCACTTTGCGGCCGGTTTTCGTCGCGGCCAGCGCGGCCAGGGAAGCGAGCGTCGCCGCTTGCGTCTCTTTGCCGCCGAACCCACCGCCCATCCGCGGACATTCCACCACCACGCTATGCATCGGCAGCGCCAGGACGTGCGCGACGATGTGCTGCACTTCCGAGGGATGCTGGGTCGACGAACTGAGGAAGATCGTGCCGTCTTCGCCCCGTTCCGCCCAGGCGGCATTTGTCTCGAGATAAAAATGATCCTGACCGCCAAAGGAAAATTCGCCTGCGAAGGTCAGGGGGGCACTCGTTAGGGCGGTGCCCACGTCGCCGCGCCGGATAAAGTTTGGATCGCTATGAAAGCTGTCGGCCTCGATCGCTTCTTCGATCGTAAAAATCAACGGGAGCGGCTCGTATTCGACCACCACCTGCGCCGCCGCGGCGCGACAGGCTTCCTGCGATTCGCCCACCACCAGGGCGATAATCTGTCCGTGGTAAAACGCTTCCTTGTCCGCGAGCAGAATCTCGTCGTGCCGGACCGCGCCGACATCGTTCAAGCCCGGAACGTCCTCGGCCAGCAGGACCGCGCTGATCCCAGGCATCGCCCGCGCCGCATCGGCATCGCGCCGCAGGATTTTCGCGTGCGCATGCGGCGAGCAAACCGGCCAGACCTCGAGCATGCTCTCGGTTTGCGCGACGTCGTCCACGTAAATGGCTTCCCCCGTGACGTGCTTGTGGCCGCTCTCATGTGGCAGCGAGTCGTCCTTCTCGGAGAGAAAGCGCGCGATCTTGTGGTCGTTAGGCGCGACCTCCTCCGCGGCGAAAAGCTTTCGCAGCAAAGTCTGGAGCAGTTGCTGGCGATAAATCGCGCTCCCGCGCACGTCCGAGATCGGCGCAAACTCTGTCGCCAGGACCGCGAGCACCTCTTCCGCGGTCTCCGGGCGCCACGGTTTCCCAAGCAGAGCAGCCTCCGTTTTCCTGGCCCGGGCCGGCCGGGCGGCAACTCCGCCGTAGGCCAGCCGCGCGCGCACGATCGAGCCGCTCTCGCCTAACGAAACCGCAAAGCAGCCCGCCACCGTGCTGATATCCATCTCGCGGCGCTTGGAAGCTTTGAAGAATTTCCGGATCGAGCGCGTCTCGGGCGCGATCCGCGGGATGATGATGGAAAGCAGAATCTCGCCTGGCTGGAGGGCGGTCTGGCGATAGGAAACGAAGAAATCGTCCAGCGGAAGACGGCGCTGGCCGCCGGCCGAGGCCAGCACCACCTGCGCTTCGAGGGCGAGAAGAACGGGCGCCGAATCGCCAATCGGCGAGGCGGTCACGAGGTTGCCGCCCATCGTGGCGCGGTTCCGGATCTGGCGCGAACCGAAGACGAGCAGCATTTCGCGCAGCTCGGGGAATTCTTCCCCCAGCGTTTCGTCGATCCGGGTCAGGGTCACCGCCGCGCCGATTGTCCACTCGTTAGGGGTGGAGGTCAGGGCGGACAACTCCGGGACGGCTTCGACCGAAATGAGATTCGGAAATTTGTGAAACTTCTTCGTGATTTCGAGACCCAGTTCCGTCGCCCCGGCGATCAGACGGGCGGACGGGAACTTAGCCATCGCCTCAAACAGTTTCGGGAGCGAGGCCGGGCGCAGAAAAGTCTCCTCTCCGTTCACATAACGAACTGCTTTCAGTTTTGGTTTCGAGGCTTTGAGTTGCGCATCGAAGTCGTCGGGGGCGCCGCGTTGGGCGAGCGCGTCCGCCGCCGCGTCACGAATCGGGCGGTAGCCGGTGCAGCGACAAAGATTTCCGCAAAGCTGTTCGTCGAGCTGCGCCCCGGTTTTGAGGTCCTTGCGGTAGTAGCCCTCGAAGAGCGACATGATAAACCCGGGCGTGCAGTAGCCGCATTGCGAGCCAAAATTTTCCACCATGGCCCGCTGCACGGGATGCAATTTAGCGCCCGCGACGCCTTCCACGGTGACGATGTCCCGACCGGCCATGAGCGGAAGCGGCACCAGACAACTGTTGATCGCGCGATAGCAGCGTTTGCCGCGCGCGTCGCGCTCGACGATCGCGACCGAGCAGGCGCCGCAATCGCCTTCCGCACAGCCTTCCTTCGAGCCGGTCAGGCCACTGGTGCGGAGCCATTGGAGGAGAGTGACGTTAGGCGAGACGCCCTCGATGCGAACGGCTTTGCCGTTCAAGCGGAACTCCAGCGGCCGGCTCATTTAGCGTCGGCGCCCCTGCAGGATTTTGAGGAAAGAACGGGAGCGAATTTCTTCCAGCGTGAGACCGGTGGCGAGCGCCTCCGCTTCCGTAATGGCGCCGCAGGCGATGCCACGAAGGAAGAAATTCAGGAGGCCCTGGCCCGTGGCTGCGTCGTCGAACACATCGCCGAAGAGCGAGGCGAGAGCGGCTTTTTCGACGAAGGTTTTGAGACGATTCGAGGCGCTGGTCAGGCCTTCGAGGAAGAAGGTGAAGACGGCCGCATAACGAGTAACGAGTTGTGCAGGATGTAGATCCCAGCCCTGATAAAAACCAGTGCGAAGGGAATGCATGTTGTCGTTAAACCCGAGTCGCCACGCGGCGTGGACTGCGGCGCGGTTCTCTGCGAATTGGGAAGCGGTCAGAGGGTTCCCTTCGCTCGCGCGCTGCGGGCCGACCGGCAGGATGTTGGTCGCGCCATCGGAGAGATGCACGCCGGTCCCGGCCAGCGAAACGAGCATCATCTGGCGCGCGAAGTCGCAGGAGGGATGACCCATTGTCTGGTAAGCGGCGGTGATCCCGCAGCTCGCGGTGTAATCGTAGACGCCGAAATGCACGCTCCCGCAGCGGCCATCCGCGGCCGCGACGAGCGACTGGAGCGCGATCTCACCCCGCTGGTTAATGATCGCCTGCGGGGTCTCGATCATCGGCTCGAGCCGGAGCGCCCCTTTCATCAGGCCGGTTTTCTCCTCGACCGCGGCAAAGAGGCGGACGGCGGCCGCGACCTGCTCCGGGAGCTGGATCTTCGGCACCGTGATGACAAAGTTCGGCGGCAATTTGCCCTGCGTCGCCTGCGTCAGGGCGGTGATGAAAATATCGAAGGTGCGCATGCTGCGCGCGCGCAGATCTTCGTTGAGCGGCTTGATGCGAATCCCGAGAAAAGGCGGGAGCGTGCCATCGGCCAGGCCGCGCGCCCCCTCGGCGGCGGCGCTCGCCGCATGTCCATCCTCCTCGGCATCGGGGCGATTGCCGTAGCCATCCTCGAAATCGAGCCGGAAATCCTCTACCGGTTCGCGGCGGAGTTTTTCGAGAATCCGGTCGTAGACGAGCTGCGAAAGTTCTCCCGGTTCCTGGCCAAGGGCGCGGGCGAGGGTGTCCGCGTCGGGGGCGTATTCCTGGAGGGAGCGCAAGGCGACGGCGCCGATCTTCGGCGCGGAGTCGGCTTTGAAGAGGTGCGCGCCGCCATAGACGGTGTGCACCGCCTGACGGCGGTTGGATTCGCCGCGATAGCGCTCCACGAACGCCTGGTTGGCCGCGCCCAGGGCGGCGCTGATCATTTCGAGTTCGTTAGGCGAGAGGCTGCTTTTCACTGGTAAATTTCCGCAGGCGGAGAAACTTACCGGAACCCGCCCCTGCGACGCGACCATTTTCGCAGATTGTTTTGCTCCGCGACCACTCCCGGCGGTTTACTTTCTCAGGCCTCTGCGTCCAGCGATTTCTCGAAAGCCGGGGGACTACGCCCGATGGTAGGAGGATGATAACGGGATGGTCTTTGTCGAAGACCAGTCCACCCTGGCACAGTTCCCCACCCTGGGCGGCGAAGAACTGGTCCAGATGCAGTCCGCGGCGGAATGAAACCAGCCGATCCGGCCTGACCACGGAGGGTCTGGCTGATCTCAACCAATCGTCGAGCTCGTTCTCAAATTTCAAGCATCGACCCCTCATTTCCCCTTCCCAAGACCGTTACCTATACCTACGATGCCGATGGCCGGCGGGCCAGCGTGCAATACCCATCGAGCAAGAAATACAACCTGGGCTATACCCCGCGGGGAGAACTGCGGACGCTCTATGACAATTTAACCCCGACCCATTTCGAGGCTTATTATATCTATGACCGATCGGGTAATCTGCTGACCCGGAATCTCGATCAGTATCAAACCCACAGCAGCTCACTCTTCGATCCGCAGGTCAACCGCTTGACGCAGATCCAGCATTTTTTGAATGGCAGCAGCCCGAAATACAACTACGGTTACGATAAGATGGGCAACCGCACCTATGAGCAGCGCGACGGGGTGGTGGCGGACGGCTATCGTTACGACGATAATAATCAAATGACCAGCTTCTGGTACGATGGGACGACCACTGGGCCGGCGACGGGAGACCCGCTCAGCACGATCGCTTACGACGCCAGCGGCAACCGGACAAGCAAGGTGGAGGATGTCACGAGCACGACGTACGCGACGGCCAATAATTTGAACCAATACCCGACCGTCGGCGGGTTGAGCGCGACCTACGACCTGAAGGGCAACCTCAAGACCTACGACGGCTGGACCTACACCTACGATGCGATGAACCGGCTGACCCGCGGGGTCAAAGGCAGCGTTAGTGCCGATTTCTGGTACGACGGCTTCAACCGCATCGTCACCTGGCAGGAGAACGGGAGCGCAAACGTCCGCTACAACGTGTGGGATGGGTGGGACCTGGTCGCGGAATATAAGGCAGGGAATGTCCTCGAGACTGAATATCTGCACGGGGCGGGGAGCGACGAGCTGGTCTCGATGACGCGCAACGGGCAGCTCTACTACTACGTCCAGCGTGGCAATGGAAACAGCTCGCAACTGGTGGATGACACCGGGCAGTTGGTCGAGACCTGCTGGTACTGGATATCTGGGGGGGACCCATTCATCACAGTCGCGCCGGGCAAGACCGCCACCGGCAACCGCTTTCTCTTTACCGGACGGGAGTATTTCTCTTCCATCGGCCTCTACAACTATCGCAACCGCTTTTATTCCCCTAAGTGGGGCTGCTTCCTCCAGCCCGACCCGATCGGCTTTTCTGGCGATCCTGCCAACCTCTACCGCTACGTCGGCAATAATCCGGTGAATGGGAGTGATCCTTTTGGATTGGACATCCGAGTGGTTGAGTATTTCGCAGGCAGCTACGGCATCAACTACAACCACGTAGGCGTGGGCGTCACGGGATCGTTTGGAACGCAAAGCTATTATTCGCAATCTGGTTCAATTCGCGGCCCAGGAATGGTGAAGGCAGATGATGGAGTGGCGATCATGGGAAGAGATGTGACCATTCCTACAACGA
>JACCZO010000098.1 GCA_013695925.1 Chthoniobacterales bacterium | reverse complement strand
GGTGTGGGGGTCGCGGTCGGAGTTGGCGTGGGAGTCGGCGTAGGAGTCGGCGTAGGATCTGGCGTGGGGGTCGGCGTAGGAGTTGGCGTGGGAGTGGGAGTGGGAGTGGGGCTCGGGGTTGGAGTTGGAGTCGGCGTAGGAGTCGCGGTTGGTGTGGGCGTGGGTGTCGGGTTTCCCTCAAGAGTGCCGATTTCCACATCCGTAAGCGAGTCATGATCGAACCTCGAGGGCACCGGATCCTGTGAAGGCGGGGCGCCATTGAAGCCGGCTACGACCAGAATATCGCCGCTGGGCAAGAGCACAGTTTGATGAGCAGATCGCGCTTCGAGCAAGTTGCCGCTGAGCGACCAGGTCGCATTGGAGGAGTCGTAAAGTTCGGTCGTCGGGGTGGGGCCGTGGAAACCTCCAACGACCGCCACCAGCCCATTGGGCAGCAGCGTTGCGGTGTGCTGCGCGCGCGCGACATTGAGCGAAGCCGTCTGCATCCACGTCCCAGCAGCGGGATCATAAATTTCGGAAGTATTAATCACGTTTAGATTCGCATCGAGGCCTCCGGCCGCCAGGACCAGGCCGTTGGCGAGTACAGTTTGCGTATGGCGAAACCGCGCGAACATCATACCTCCCGTTGGAGTCCAAACACCGGTTCCCGGGTTATAGAGTTCCGCGCTCTTTGTTGGACCGCTCGGTCCATTACCGCCGCTCACCAGGACCAGACCATTGGGCAACAAGGTCGCCTCATGCCGGAACCGCGCCACCGACATACTCATGGTCTGAGTCCATATTCCCGTTGCCGGATCGTAGAGTTCCGCGCTCGCGAGCGATCCGTTCCCGCTCGTGCCGCCGCCACCGGCGATAAGCACGCGGCCATCGGGCAGTAGCGTCGCGCTATGGGTAGCCCGGGCCAAGTGCAGCTCTCCCGTTTCACTAAACGTTCCAGTTGCCGGATCGAATACCTCGGCCGAGATAAGCGCGTCGTTGCTGGCCGCCAAGCCGCCGACTATGAGCACGAGCCCGTTCGGCAACAGGGTCGCGCTGTGCCGGTAGCGTGCGTCACTCATGCTGCTGGTTGGCGTCCAGATACCGGTTGTCGGATCGTAAAGCTCAGCGGTCGCGGTGACGTCCACGCCGTCATTGCCACCACTGGCCAGGACCCTGCCGTCGGGTAGCAGCGTCGCGGTATGATAAGCCCTCGCTGTCGTGACTGGGCCGGTTGCCACGAAGGAAAAGGAGCCTGTTGCGAAGGACGCGAGAGGGAGAAAAGCAAGACAGAGGAAAGCAAGGCGCACAACACGCGGGCGTAACGGGTTCAGGTGTTTCATTGGGAATGTTTACTATTTGCGGAAGTCAAAATGGGCGACTTCGCCCGAGCAACGTTACCCCAATAGCATCGGTAAATGGAGAAAATGTCAAGGTCTTTCGCCGAGGAAGAGTCCCGTTGGGTATCAATATGAGTTTGGGAATTTTTGGGGGTAGTGTGCAAAAATTGGAGCGTCCGTGGAGGTGACGTCAACGCGGGTGAGAGTCCCCGTCGGTGGAATTAGGCTGTTCACCACCGAAGGCCGCGCCAACTGTGTTGCCGTGAGGCGGGGTGGGGAGCAGGCGTGGAGTCGAACTGTCAGGTCGTAATGCGAATGAACCACAAGTATGAGCCTCGAAAGCACAAACAATCGGCAGCCGAGCCCCTCAAGATTGGGCGAAGGCCGCAGAGCGTTGTCCGGACTAACGGCCGTGGACAACGCTATGGACCGGCCGGGTCTGCGTGGGCGACATGATGGGAAGTGAGGTCAAGAGAAGCGGGGAGATCTGCTCCGGTGGCGAAGAGCCAAGCGGCGGCGCAAGTTCGGCAACGGACAAGGCCGTCAGTGCCGGAGCAGAAGTCGGAGGTCTTGGTAGTAGCGAAGATACCGTGCCTGATCTTTGGTGGTCGGGGCAAAGCGCGGAGGAGCGAAGCGAGACCACTTGTTCCGCAGCGGGGAAGAGCGGCAAAGGACGAGGTGATGGCCCGCCAAGGCTAGCAACACCGAAATAAACTTCGGAAACTGCAAATCACGCTGTCTCGGAAAGCCAAAGCCACATAGGGGTATCGGTTTTGGAGCTTGTATGGAGAAGTGCAACGAAGCGATGTGCTAAAAGCAGCATGGCAAAGAGTTGCCGCCAATGGAGGAGCGGCCGGAGTCGATGGAGTAACTATCGAAAATATCCGAATGCTCGCCGGAGGAGAGAAGTGAAGCGGATTTTCATCCGCGCTCTTACGGGTTCAGACCGAAACGCAACGCGCATCAAGCCGTGGCAGCGATACGGGAAGCATTCCGAATGGAAAAGTGGAGGTGGTTGACGCCGACCTGGCTCAATACTTCGACACGATACCCGATCGGAAATTGCTCCGGCAAGTAGCTCGCCGGGTGAGTGACGGGATGATCCTGAAGCTGATCAAAGGCTGGCTGCGAGCGCCAGTGGTGCAGGAACATGGAGCAGGAGGCCGGAAGATGATCCGCCGCAAAGAGGGCACACCGCAGGTGGAGTGGGCTGAATTGGACTTATTTTACCGCTTCCGAAATTTTCTTCAGAACTTCATCCCGCGGATCCCGTAGAAGGATGGTGAGGCCACAGCATTTTCTCCAAAGAGCTCTCGCGCGCCGGCCCCCGACGGCGCACCCCCCTGCGAGAGCCTTTTTTTTTTGGTTTGATGGCGGGGCAATTCTTTGGGAGAAAGGTATTAATGTATTGAAAAAAAATTCACACGTCCGCATTCTGCAAGGGTATGACCCCACATACAGCCAGGAATGCGCCCGAAAGCAGCGGCCATTTCCATACGACGCGCTGGAGCCTGATTCTGTCCTCGCTCGATGGGCAAACCGACGAAGCCCAGGCGCGCGAAGCGCTGGCGCAGCTCTGCCGGATCTATTGGCGGCCGATCTTTGCCTTCGTCTGTCGCAAGGGGCACTCGGAACAGGATGCGCAGGATCTCACCCAGGATTTCTTTCTCATGGTCTTAAAAGGTAATTTTTTCTTGCGAGCCGATCCCGAGCGCGGCCGGTTTCGCTCTCTTCTGTGCACCGCGCTGCAAAATTTCTTGCGCGATGCTCATGCCAAGGCTCAGGCCGGTAAACGCGGGGGCGACCAGCATTTTGTCTCATGGGACGATTGGATGGCGGAAGCGCCCTCGCGATTGACGATCCCGGCGGCCGCGCTCGAGAGCTGGCCGGCGGAACGGATCTTCGATGTCCGCTGGGCGGCGACGTTGGCCGAACGGGCGCTTCGGCGTCTGCAGGAGGAATGCGAAAGCCGCGACCGGCGGCGGGTCTTCGATGCCTTGAGCGGGTCGCTCACGGCCGAGCGAGAGGAAGTCTCCTACGACGCGCTGGCTCGCGAACTCGGTGCCGGCACCGCTGAGATCAAGCGCGTGCTACACCGGTTGCGCCAGCGCTATCGCCAGCTCCTCCGCGACGCGGTGGCAGAGACGGTCGAGAAACCGGAGGAGGTCGAGGACGAATTGCGTTACCTCGTCGCCGCGCTGGCAGCGGGAAGGGAAAGAGAACAGTGAAACAAGAGTCGAGATTCGAACTTCGTGAATCCGCAATCTGGTCCGCTTTTCCGTTGCGGGATTCACGACGTCATGCCCTGCGCATCCTATGAACCTCTGTGGCCTCACTGATTCGCTCGCAGCCCTGCACGCGCCGGGCGAGTGCCCGCATTGCCACACCCAGTCCCGCATCGGGCATGGCCTTTGCCTTTCCTGTCTCCTCCGCGGCGGCGCGGAAGATGACGAAAACCTCGCCCCAGAGGAGTTCGATGCCGCGCTCGCTGCCCTCACCGTTAGCGATACGCACTGGAGACTCGGCAATTACGAAATCCTTGAAGAACTCGGCCGCGGCGGCATGGGGGTCATCTACCGGGCCCGGCAACGACACTCGCGCCGCATCGTCGCGCTCAAGCGTGTCCTCGGTTACCACGCAGACTCGCGCGAGACGCTGACGCGATTCCGGCGCGAAGCGGAAGCGGCCTCGAGCCTCGATCACCCTAACATCCTGCCCATCTATGAAGTGGGCGAGAGCGAAGATGGACTGCCCTACTTCAGCATGAAATTCGCCCCGGGCGGCAGCCTCCAGGAAGTCGCCCCGGTCCTGCATGACAATCCGCGCGAGATCGTGCGTCTGATGGCAAAGGTGGCTCGCGCGGTTCAGTACGCCCATCGCGAGGGCATCCTTCACCGCGACCTGAAGCCGGGCAACATCCTGCTCGATGGTCGGGGGGAGCCGTTCGTGAGCGACTTCGGGCTGGCCAAGTGGCTCGACGCTTCGAGTGATATCACAAGAACGCTGACCATTTTCGGCACGCCCGGCTATATCGCGCCCGAGCAGGCCGAAGGAGTGGCGACCAGTGCCAGGCCCACGGTAGATATCTACAGCCTCGGAGCGATCCTCTTCGGTTTGCTCGCCGGTCGGCCGCCGTTTCTGGGCGAACACGCGCTGGCCGTCATTCACCAGGCGGCGCAACAGCCGGCGCCCAAGCTTCGTTCGTTCGTTAACGGCGCCGACCGCGATCTGGAGACGATCTGCGCCCGCTGCCTGGAGCGAGAACCGGAGGCGCGCTATCGCCTGGCTGGTCATCTCGCCGAAGACCTCGAGCGCTGGCTGGAAGATCGCCCAATCCTGGCGCGGCCGGTTTCTCCGCCGGTGAAAGTTTGGCGTTGGACGCGACGCAATCCCGCCATCGCCGGAGCGGCCGCGGCCTCGGTGGCACTGCTCATGTTCGTTGCCGGCTTGTTTACGTGGCATCGGCAGACCCAGGCGGAGGCGAATGCGGAGATCGCCAAGCTCCGGCAGGGCGTGATGAAGTTCGCGCATTTGGAAGCCCAAGTGTGCCAACCGGGTGAAAAACCAATGCAGGGGGATGTCTACCCCCGGCTCGCCCGGGACCTTGGGCTTGACGTCAAACTTTTGCGAGGAAAGCTGCCGCTCTTCGCGGCTTCCCTGAGGCGGTCCCCCGACGCTTCAGCTTCTGAGCGGGCAAATGCCGCCTACGTCGCGAACGACTACGAGGAAGCAGAGCGCTGGGCAATGCAAGCAGCTGCTGAAGCACGGACAGCGGCTCCTGTGAACCCAAGAACTTTTATCCAGGCGTTGGAACTAGCGGGTCTTTCCGCTCAGGCCGCAATTCAATATCCCCGGGCCATGCAGCACTTCCGGGAGGCCGAAAAATTTGCCGACGTCCAACGCGACTCGGAAGAGTGGGCTGGATTGCAGGATGCCATTGCCGATCTGTTGTTCGCGCAAGGGAAATATGGCGAAGCTGAGAAACTGTTTCGCACCGTGATCGAGGTGCGTTCCCGTGTCCTCGGACCGGAGCATCCCGACACGCTCGCCAGTCGCCATCGGCTGATCTATGCGCTGAACGAGGAGGAGAAGCATGCCGAAGCCGAAGCTGAAGCCCGGCAGGTGGTGGCGCTGCGAGAAAAGATCCTCGGCTCCGAACATCCCGATACTCTTCTCAGCTGCTATAATCTTGCCAACGCACTTTATCACGGAGGCAAAACTCCGGAGGCGGAGCGGCTCTACCGCGAAGTGCTCAAGCTAAATCAAACCGTGATCGGCCCCGAGCACCGACGGACGCTGGCAGCCCGCATTGGCCTGGCCAATACCCTGAACGACCAGGGCAAGTATGCCGAGGCGATAAGATTTTACCGTGATGCGATCAAGCTCGACGAAAAAGTCTATGGGCGGGAGCATCCCGTGACGCTGAATGACCGAATGAATTTGGCCACGGCGTTGCAAGCCAACAGGGACAATCCAGCCGCCGAAGCCGAATACAGGACGGTCATCACGCTGCAGGAAAAGGTCATCGGTCCAGAACACGCCCATACGCTAAACACGCGCAACAATCTTGCCGAACTGCTCGACGATGAAGGACGGTTTGCCGAAGCGGAAGCAGAGTGCCGTCAAATCATCGGGCTCGAAGAAAAGATCGTCGGCCCGGAACACCGCCTCACACTAAATAGCCGCGGCAACCTCGCCGTCGCCCTGATCGGCCAGGGCAAGATCGAAGAAGCGCAGGGCCAAATCGCGGAAGTCATGCGGTTGATGGAAGACAAACTTGGCCCGGGCTATCCCGACACGGTGAGTTTCACAATCAAGTTTGCCACCGGCCTCGCGCATCAAGGCAAGGCCCAGGAAGCCGTCGAGATTGTCGGAGGAGCCGAGGAACGCGCGCGCCGGACGTTGGGCCCGAATCATCCCGTCACACAAAAATACGCCAAACTTCTGCATACTCTGGAAAAACCAATGTGACCACTAATTACCCGCACCGCTGTGAGCGTTGTAAAACTTTTTCGAATATTTCTTGACGACTCCAATCATGAGTCCCTAAAACAATACGAGAAAGAACCTGCATGGGCCCCCAAACGTATCGTGACCGCACTATGGTGCGGTTAGGGCTCGGACTGGCGGCGTTGAGTTACCTGTCCGTGGGGGCCGCTGTAGCCAACGCACAGGCACCTGTGATCACAGATCCCGGCGACCTGAAAATCCTGAGCGTCAACACGGTTTTTGGCCCTCTTGACCTTAAGCCAGCGTGGAAGTCGATGGCTCCAATGCCGACCGCCCGCGCAGGTTTCGCGATTGCCGCCGCCGACCAGAAAATCTACGCCATCGGAGGAGCAGTCATAAATGACTGTACCATCACATCGGCAGTGGAAGCCTACGATCCGGCGCAAGATCTCTGGATTACGGGCCTGGCCGCATTGCCACGGCCAATTCGCTGGCGGCCGAGTGGTGGCGCGCTCGGCGGCACGGTTTACGTGATTGGCGGGACAGAGACGCTTCAAGGATGTCCCGGAGAGCCCCTCCGGACTGTTCAGGCATACGACCCCACGAGGGATAGATGGTCGCAGAAAAAAGATCTGAACATCGCTCGGACTCAGGTTGGTGTTGGCGCGGACCCGACAAACAATCTCCTCTATGCGGTCGGAGGCGGCACCGGCAGACCCGATTTCGAAGTCCTCACTGCGGTTGAGGTATTTGATCCAACGGGAGGGGATAACGGGGAAGGGTCTTGGACACAAAAACAGGATCTGAACACCGCTCGGGCGCTTCCCGCTGTCGCCGCCGTCAACGGTAAAATCTATGCGGTCGGCGGGCAAACACCGGACAACGGCGTCATTGACACGGTTGAGGAGTTCGATCCGGTGGCTAATACCTGGACCATAAAGCGCTCAAGAATGCCGCATCCACGACTCAATCCGGGCGCTGCTGTCCTGGATGGTAAAATCTATGTCGTGGGTGGGAGGACTGACGTCCTGGTCGCGAGCGTTGATGTTTATGATCCAGCTCTCGATCTGTGGACGACGGGACTTCCCCTGCCAACGGCCCGACGAGGTCTTGGCGCCGCAGTGGTCGACAATAATCTTTATGCAATCGGCGGCGACGCACTGGTAACGACAGTAGACCAGCAGTTCATCTATCAAGTCACCGGGGCGAACAATCCCACCAGCTATGACGCTTTTCCTCTGCCTGACGGGCTCAGCATCGACCACGAGCGCGGCATCATTTCCGGTACCCCGATAACTGCCGACGATGCCTTTGACCTGACATTCGAGATAACCAATAGCAGCGGGTCCGATTCCAGGAACGTCACCTTTTACATTGCCCTTCCCCCTGCCGAAGAACTTTCCAGTATCGTCAGTAGCACCTGCGTAACCGGGAGAGCCGGCCAGCCGTTCGCCTTCCAAGTCTTGACCAACAACGCCAGTTCTGAAGCGAGGCTCATGGCCACTGGTTTGCCGTATCAGGCAGGCGCGGGTCCGGAAATGACGATCGACCCTGGAACAGGTCTCATCTCCGGCACCGTGCCTGCGACACTCGACGGTTCGGCCCAGAGTTTTGGGGTCGGACTGAACCTGGCGGATGGGTCTTCTGCACAATCATATTTGCAAATGACCTTCGTCTCAGACCCATCGTTTCCCGTCATCACGAGCAGCTCGAACGCGGCTCTGGTTCTAAATCAATTTTTTTCCTATACGATCGCTGCAGACGCGCCGGTTAGCTCTTTTGACTACCTCGGGCTGGATGGAGTCCTGGACGGGTCGCTGCCCGCGGGATTGAGTTTCGACGGCGCAACGGGAACGATCTTCGGCATCTTCCGGGGCGATCTCGCAAGTAAGCCACCGGCCGAACATGGCGCCCTTGAGAATCTTGTCGCACGTCGCCCTAACGCGATCGAGACCATCAAAAAAGAACCGCCACCTCGTATCCAAACGCTGGTAAAACAAGACGAGGTTGGCACCGGAACCGCGCCGCTGAATTTCTTCGTCAGCTTGCACGACTTCGAAGTGGAGGCGTTGCCCGTCGTAGCCTCAGGCGGGACAAATTACGTTATCTTCACAGACGATCCGCTCACGAGCGGCAACGGAGCCGGGCTGTTTGAGTCCGGCAAGACAGGCGACTACATCAACTATGCGGTCTCTGTTCCTGCGAGTGGCACTTACGACCTGAAGGCCGGAATTAGAACAAGCAATAACCAGGGTATTTTTCAGCTGTCGATCGATGGCACGAATCAAGGATCTCCCCAGGACGAATATTCCCGTGACCCCGTCTACGAAGTCCGTGATCTTGGTTCAGTCACATTTCCCAGCGCCGGGGACAAAACGTTCCAATTCCTCGTCACAGGCCGAAACCCTGCCAGCGGCGGTTACCAACTTGTCTTTGATTACCTTGACCTGGTCCCTCGTTTCGAAGCCGAGACTCTCGTGGTCAAGGCGCGGACGGCGCCATATGAGAGGATCCATGATCCAAGCCTAAGCGGGAGCGCCGGCACATCCTTCAAGGCAATCCGAAGCGCAGATTACCTTACCTACACTGTGCCAGTAGCCACAGCGGGCATTTACAACGTGCAGGTAAAGACAAAAGAGGACGGCCATGCAGGTAGTTTTCGTTTGTGGATCGACGGCGCAAAACAGGGGTATCCTCAAGGGCAAGATTGTGGCTCATCCGGTGGTGATGGCGCTTTTGACCTGGGATCAATCTACTTTAGAAGTCCCGGCGACAAATCTTTCCAGTTCTTGGTGAAAGGATGTGGACCGAACAGTACCGGCAACGACTTTATCCTGGATTATGTGGATCTGGTTTTGGCCACTCAACTCGAAGCGGAAGACTTGGCGGCGGACGCATCAACGCAGTTCGTTCGCGTTACCGATGCTCATATGAGTAGACGGGCCGGTATTCTCCTCAACGCTCAAGCCGCGGGCGACTCTGTCACTTTCCAGGTGACAGCGCCCGTCGCGGGAACCTATGGCGTGAAGCTTGGCTCCAGGACGGGTGACAAAAGCGGAATCGTTCAGCTCGCGATCGATGGCGTCAATCAAGGCGCTGCGCAAGACGGGTATTCGGCCAAAGTGGGCTACCGGGTCGTGGATCTTGGCCGGGTGACGTTTACCGAACCCGGTGAGAAAGCGTTTCAATTCGTCGTTACAGGGCAGAATTCCAGCAGCAGCGGGTATCAGTTCGTTTTGGATTACGTCGACTTGATTCGCTGACTTCCATCCGGTTGCCTCCGGCGGAGTCGGTTCGCGTGAAGTAGGCAACAGGTTTGTTCAAACGGTGCTCCGTCACGGACGCGGCGCCGTTCGTCTTGTCCTGCCCGCGGCGAGCTCGCGCTGCCTGCGCGCAGGGCGACAGACTCCCCGATCGCCGACTTGCATCCAAATATTTTCCGCATCGGCGCAACTTCGACCCCCCGTTCCCGTAGAAACTTGGTGAAGATGAAATTCTGGAGCTCAAGACGGGCGTCCCGACCGGATTGGCAACGTGGCGCCTCAGTGGCGCTCGTGAACGTTTTCGATGACTTGACCGCGCCGAATTTTATCCGCGCTTTGGTCGCGATCCTGTTTTGGTCGTTCCTGATCGCAACCCTCTGCGTCTGTTACGAGCTCTGGCGCCTCAATCACAACTGGAGATTGGGTATAGCATGATCGGTTTGTATCGAGTCGCACCGAAATCGAACCGTGGCCGGAGCGCGCCAAAGATTCATGAAACTTTGGGGCGCGTTTTCCGTAGAAGAAGATAGAGCCAATGAATCCGCTCAAAGATGAAGGGTTCCTGTTTTTGCGACGGGGTGATTATTGGATCATCCAGCATCGGGGTCAGGCTGCATTCCTTAAGGCCTCGCGTGGTCTAGGCTGTCTTGCTTTGTTGCTGCGTAATCCCGGGCGTGAGTTCCACGTGATGGAGTTAGTTGGGCAAGTTTTGGGAGAGTGCCGGGAATTGGCCAGAGCAAGCCACGCCGCGGATTCCTGGCAGAGCGGACCCCGGTCTGATACCGGTCCGGTCCTGGACGCGAGGGCCAAGGTCGAATACAGGCGGCGCTTTGAAGATCTCCGAAATGAGTTGGAGAAGGCTGAGCGTTTCAACAACTCCGCTCGGGCCGAGCGAGCCCGGAACGAGATGGCCGCCGTTGCCAAACAGCTCGCCCTGGCGGTAGGACTCGGCGGCCGAGATCGAAAGAGCGGTTCAGAAGCGGAACGCGCCCGCTCCGCCGTAACCAAGCGAATCAAGACCTCAATTAACCGAATCGGCGAAGTCGTTCCCTCGCTCCGCAGCCATCTGGCCGTTCGGGTCAAGACCGGATATTTCTGCTCATACAACCCGCATCCGGAGCGCCCGGTCGCGTGGAGGTTTTGATCTTTTCATCTGCCCATTATTTGGGACATGAAAAGTCACAGTGTGACCTAAAAAGTCACGCCTATGCAGTTATGAACATACATACATCAAGTCAGCTAATAAATACAGCAAATCCAACAAGCCGGTCGCCGTTTCGGCGTGGCTTAGTTCACACCGCGCTTGCGCTCGCTTGTCTTGCGCTTTCGTCGGCAGCCTGGGCGCAGAGCAGCGCAATGGAATCCCTGGCGCCTGCCCACTGTTCTCCGGCGACTCTGAGGGGTGCTTATATGGGCCGCTCGTCTGGGACCCTGATTGGCTTGCCCTACGCGACACTGAATCGGATTGACTTCGACGGAATCGGGGGGGCCACCGGCAGCGGGACTTCCGTCCTGAACGGCGTCGTCAGTTTTCCGGTCATTGTGGCAACGTATACCGTCAACTCCGATTGCACGGGTACGCTGGCCTCTGTGCCGGCGGGCTTGGACCAGAACTTCGTCGTCAAGAACGATGGGAGTCAGGTCTTCTTCGTCGTGACAGCGCATCCGGCCGGGCTGGCCACGGTGTCGGGAGAAGCGATCAGATTATCGACTAGGTAATCAGAGGTTTCAAATATGAAAAAGACTGCACTTCTTGCGATATTAGTCCTCGCTCTGGGCGGGGCGAGCCTTGAGGCGGGCAGTGCGGTTGCCGGAAACGTTGCAGGCATCGAAACGGAGATCGAACGGACCATTGTTCGCTTCACGGCTGTCTACGATGGTGAAATCGGAGGCAGGTGGAACTGCGTTGGTTTTCGCATCAGCAATAAGTCGCTCACGAGAGACACGGAGCAGTGTATTTTCACCGATCTCTCCTCAATGCCACCAGGTACATATGTGGGCAACCCGTACTACAGGGTGAATGGGCTATCTTACCACTGGTTTAGCGATTACGATGGAGTGTTTGCCACCCACGTCCGCCTGATCATCACTGACAATGGTGATGGAACGGGCCACGCCGACGTCGAAGCCTATTACTAGACCGCGAGTCGCCGCTTCAACCGAGCCTTCCGCCTCCCAAGCGAAGGCGAATTTGAAGCGGCCGGCTCTGGCGACGCGAAAAATCCGCTGATGGATCCTGAGAGCCCCGCCTCTTCCGAGGACACGTTGATGCTCAGGGCGAAACACGACGATTGTGCCGGGCAAGAACGGGGGAGCTGGGGTCGGCTTGGTCGAAGCCTACGACCTGGATGCGGCGGCTGATTCCACCCTGGTCAACATCTCGACCCGCGGCTTTGTCGATACGGGGACAACGTCATGATCGGAGGCGTCATCGTCGGCGGAGGGAGCAGTCAGGTGCTGGTACGCGCCATCGGGCCGGCACTGGCAGACTTTGGCGTCAGCGGCTCGCTGGAAGATCCAACCTTGGAGCTGCGCGACAAGGACGGAGTGATCATTACCCAGAACGACGACTGGAAAGATACTCAGGAGTCGCAGATTCGGCGACGGGTCTTTCCCCGACGGATGATCGCGAATCGGCCATTCTCGCGACCCTAACGCCCGATAACTCCACCGCCATCGTCCGCGGGAAAGATGACACTACAGGCGTCGCCTTGGTCGAGGTTTACAATGTCACGCCGTGATTCTACTGCATCAAGCGTTGCGACGCGGTGTAAGCGGCCAACTGATCGTCCGCCAGGACCCCACCAAGCCGCATTCGATCAATCGTCCGCAAAAACCTCCAACCGCCGCAATACGCTGGCATAGGCGTGTTCCCAGTCTCCCCAGCCCGGGATGGGCGCGGCTTCGCGCCGGAGCCGGCAAGGGCACTGAGGAATTGAGATAGACGTTCATCGGCGACGCCGGTCCGCCATCAGCCACGCGATCGGATCGCTCTTCAGTTTGATCCCTCTGATTTTCTTCAGTGAAGCGACCGGCAGGCGAGCGGCGATGATCTCGAGCGATGAACCTTCTTTCTCCAGCGGCGCCAGGCGAGCGACCGGTTGGCGATGAGAGGTGACAATAATTTCCGCTCCCTTTTTCACCGCGTCGAGATATTGGCTGAGGTTACTTTTTAATCTGGCCACGCTGACACTCTTCATGACCATATTGTAGTCATCTTCGACGGGAAAGGCCAAATGGTGGAATCGCTCGCGTCATATATGTGAGTCACGTCTATGAGGCCTGCGGCGTCGCCTTGGAGAGGTTTACAACATAACTCCGTAAAGGGGTTAGGCCGAGTGCCGCAGCCACCATTCACGGAAGGAACGCAGCCGTGGGAGTGATTCGCGGTCTTTTTGTCGGTTGGTGGCGGCTTTGCTCGCAATGATGTCGTCCAAGTGGCACACCGGAAAACCTTCCACTTCTATGCGGCGCCGCCAGGCGTCTTCGAAACGTTCGATGCCATCGGGCGCAAAGATCAGGTCCAGGTCGTAGGGTCCGTTCTTTAATTGGATGAAGTCCTTCCCGCGCTCGACTTCGTTTCTTTGCTCGGGAGTAAGAGCAAAGCCTAACTCCAGCAGGGAGACGGCCAGGGCGCGGCAATTCTCCGGGGTACGCTCAACGAATAGGTCCGCGTCCTGTGTCGTGTCTGGAAAGCCGAGCAGGATCGCGCCGGATTTGCCCAGAAACAGGTAGCGCACGCCATGAGCGGCGAACTTATCCCTGATCTCCTCCGCCTGCCGGTACTCAAACGCGGCCATAGCCTAGCCAGTCGGGCAGATTCTCTTCACACCAGCGCCGATACTCGGCGGTGGTATCCCAGGAACGGTAAGGCGCGTCATCAAGCACGGGCTTGTAGGTGTGGATAAAGGCGTAGCGCATCCGCAGCGCCAGGGGGCGGCGCGCGGCCGCTTCAAACTCCTCGCGCCATTGCGTCGGGATCGCCTCGCCCGCAGCCACGTCGTCGGCGCGCCGAGCTCGGGAGACAGGCGCGATGTGCTCTCCGGTGTAGGGGTCGATATGAGGTTGCTCTTGAACGACGGCAGGCGTGACTGCTGACACTGTAATCTGCCGGCTCGCGACGAAAACGTTCATCTCTTCGATGATCTCCAGTTTGCGGCTGAAAGGCAGAGCGTGAAAGTCCTGGTGTTGGCGACGCCGCGAGCCTTTCCATGTGCACAGGCTCCAGTCAATCTCCTTGTCGTTATTCGGGTCGGTCATAACTGGAGGGCAATCCGTGCAAGAGGCTCAACTCGTCGATGTCAGCCAGGTCTTTCGGGCGTCCGGCGCCTTTCTTCATCTGCAAGAGCGTTTCCAGCCGCACGATCCGCACCGGCAGGCCCGGTGCAAGCTCCCGAATTTCCGCTTTTCCATATTCCGCCATGAAGTCAAAGGGCTCAGTCACGAAGATATCGAGAGGCGTTTCGCGATGGATATCGCTCCAGAAATTCAGAACTTCCATTCGCTTTTCCTCGATGAGTTGTCGGCGCACTTCGGGACGGGCAAACTGTTCCGCAGTGATGGGCACACGAGGATGGTAACCGATGCGCGCCAGCGCGGCGAAAGCCTCTTTCACCAAGTCCTCCCGCAGATGAAGGACCATATCGACATCGTAGGTATTGCGGCCGTAGCCGTGCTCGATGACCGCAAGGCCGCCCACCACGATGAAGAGAGCGCCGGCTTGGTTTAAGGCATTGGCGATCGCTTCCAAGTCGGCCTTTTTCATCCGACGTCAGCATTTCGACCGCCTCCCCGCCTGTCAAGCGCCGCAGGTTCGCAGCCCAAGCGTTCGCTCGCTCGTGGACTTGCAGAAGTCCCTTCGAAAAAGAGGCGGAACGCTGGATGCGTTCCGCCTGTCCTGATTCTAAACTGACTTCGGTTTTACTTTTGCGCCGCGGCGTCGCGCAGGGTGCGGACTTCGTCGTGCGCTGCTTTCACTTCGGCGGACTGCCGGGTCACGATCTCTTTGATCGGGGCCGGCAAATCGTGCTCCATCGCGTCCTTGTAGGCCGCGACGGCGCTGTCTTCACCGCGCTCGGCTTCGGCGAGGATGGCGTGGCGATCGCGATTCGTCACCGCGCTCTTGACGTTAATCCAAGCGCGATGCATCGAGCCGCTCACGCTGCTGGAATCTTCCGGGTCGGGATCGCCCAGCTTCACGACTTCGCTCTGCAGTTCACCGGCGAATTTGGAACGCTGCAGCGAAAGCATGTCGAAGGTCGATTTCAGCTGCGGATCATCGACGCCCTCGGCTGATTGCTTGAAACCTTCCTGACCGTCTTTCAGGGTTTCGATTAAATTATTTAATGTTGAAATGATTTCCTTTTGTTGGCTCATGCACCTGAATCGGATGGGACCGCCGGTTTGCGCCCACCGGGGCCCCCAAAAAGTGCGCGGGTTTGCCCGCTGCTACCGCCCCGCCTATCCTCTTCCATGGAACAAAACGTAAAAGGAAAAGACCTGACGAAAGAAGCGCCGCGCAGCCCGAAGACGCGCGTCGGCGGCTACGTGATTCTCGGCCGCACGCTCGATAAATGCCGCGCTCTGCTGGCGGGTGATATCGCCGAATATCATTTCGATTGCCCGCTCGATAACATGCTTTTTGGCTGGAAAGGGATTAAGGGCGAGGATTTTAAAGCGGAGGTCGCGAAAGGAAAAAGCGACGACGAAATGGTGCAGTGGGTTGACAGCCACGGCACGCGTAAGACCGAGGAGGAGAAAGCGGCCTGGTGTGAGGAAATGCTGACCTCGAATCCCTACGACAACCCCGAAAAACGCCAATGGTACGTTGATTCGGTGAAGCCTCTCGGCCTTGACCCAAAGACGACGCCGCTTTTCGATTGGCTGGAAGAAGATGACCGGGTGAGTTACTCAGTTGCCGCCTAGCGAAAAGCGCACCGCGACCTAACCGTCGGTCCGGCCGGCGCGATCGGTGCGTTGTTTGCTGTTCCAATTCCGTTTCCGGAATGCATGGGCATGCCCTAACGCCGCCGCCGCCATCGCTGATATTACCAGCTTCCGCATCTGGGGTTATCCCGGGCTCGGCGATCATTTTCTTTCTCGCTGCGGCCGGAGGCGGATTGCGCTCCTCATCAACATTATCTTCTACGACAAACCGGGGCCGGACTTAGCCCAAACATTTGCGCGCGGCGCCATTTCTCTGGCATTTTGCCGATCGAACCGTTTAAAAATGTCCGGCATGGTTCTGCGCCCCGTCTTCTTTCTTTCACTTTTCGGTGTCACCCTCTCGTTAGGCGCGGAATCGCGGCGGGTCCTGAAGCCGGACGATTTTGCGCTCATCCGGGATGTCGACGAGCCGAATCTTTCCCCCGACGGAGAGAGCATCGCCTACGTGGTCGGAACGGTGGACCTCACAAAGGACAAGCAGCCGAAGAATCTTTGGCTCGCCCATTGGGACGGCTCGGAAAATCGCGCTCTCACATTCGGCGACACCCAGCAGACGCATCCCCGCTGGAGTCCGGACGGCAAATGGCTCGCCTTCCTTTCCAGCCGCACGGATGAGGGCGACAACGATCAACTCTGGATTCTCTCCCGAGGCGGCGGTGAAGCGGAGAAGCTGACGACAGAAAAGGGAAGCGTCGACGACTTCGCCTGGGCGCCGGATTCAAAGCGGATCGTGCTCGTGGTGCACGATCCCGACCCGCGCGAACCGGAGGCGAAGGAGAAAGAAAAAAAGACGGTTCCACCGATCGTGATTGATCGCTTCCAGTTCAAACAGGACATCGCCGGATACCTGACGAACCGTTGGTCGCACCTGCAGCTGCTCGACCTCGCGACGCGGAAGGTTGCGTCCCTGACGGGTGGTCAGCACGACGACCTTCTGCCGTCCTGGTCCCCCGATGGGAAGAAGATCGCCTTTGTCAGCAAGCGCGGGGAAAACGCCGATCGCACGGAGAACTGGGACATTTATCTGATCGAACCGAAACCCGGTGCGAAGGAGCGCCAGCTCACGGCCACGCCCGAAGCAGATGGCCATCCCGACTGGGAGAGCGCCCCGGCCTGGAGCCCCGATGGAAAAACGATCGCCTACATCCACGGCGGCGATCCGAAGAAAATTGCCTATGCGACGCATTCGTTGGCGACGATTTCAGCCGCCGGCGGAGAGCCGAAATTCCTGACCGCGGCTCTCGACCGCAATTTCATCCAGCCGCATTGGGCAGCGGATGGAAAATCAATTTTCGCCCTGCTGGAAGACGATGGCGCGGCCACGTTAGTTCGCGTCGCCGCCGAGGGCGGAGACCTCGAGACGGTCGCTGGCGGGCGGCGCACGGTAACGGCCTACGATGTGAGCCCCGGTGGCAAAGTCATCGTCCGGGCGAGCACTCCGGACCGGCCCTTTGAGATTTTTGCGGTCGAGCGTGGCGACCTTCGCAGCCTAACGGAACAGAACGACCCCCTCCTGGCCCAAGTCCAGCTCGGACGCGTGGAGGAAACGAAATTCAAAAGCCAAGATGGAACGGAAATCCACGGCTTCCTCGTCCATCCCCCTAACGCAAAGTCGGGAGGCAAGTTGCCCGCTATCCTGCGTCCGCATGGCGGGCCGCAGTCGCAGTACGCGAACGAATTCGATTTCGAGAAACAGCTCTTTGCGGCCAGCGGTTATCTCGTTGTGCTGCCCAACCCGCGGGGCTCGACCGGGCGTGGGACCGATTACGCGATGGGCATCTATGCGGCCTGGGGCAGTGTCGATGTGCAGGACGATCTGGCCGCGGTCGACGATGCGATCGCGCGCGGCCTCGCCGATCCGGATCGTCTCGGGGTCGCAGGCTGGAGCTACGGCGGGATGTCGACCAATTACCTCATCGCAACCACCACGCGCTTCAAGGCTGCGATCAGCGGCGCGTCAATTTCCAATGTCCTCGCCGGCTACGGCACCGATCAGTACATCCGCGATTACGAATACGAGCTCGGCTCGCCTTGGGCGCATCCGGAGGTTTGGGCAAAGATTTCCTATCCCTTCCTGCACGCGGACAAGATCAAGACGCCGACGTTGTTCCTCTGCGGGGAGAAAGATTACAATGTGCCGTTGCTGAACAGCGAGCAGATGTATCAGGCCCTGCAAACGTTAGGCGTGCCGACCGAGCTGGTGATCTATCCGGGCCAGTTCCACCAGATCAAGAAGCCGAGTTACATTCTCGATCGCTATCAGCGTTACCTCGACTGGCTCGCCCGATATATTCACCGGTGATCGCAGGAAGGGTAGCGCAAGCTTCCAGCTTGCAATTTTTTGCGACCCGCAAGCTGGAAG
>JACCZO010000091.1 GCA_013695925.1 Chthoniobacterales bacterium | reverse complement strand
CATCACCCGCGGCAAACTCGAGCTGCACTGCGAGCGGGTGCGACTTCATCGCATCATCGAGGACGCGATCAGTGCCTGCCGGCCAGACCTCGCGGCCAAACATCTCAACCTGGTGCGCGATCACGACCGTGAGAAAACCTTCATCCTGGCCGACAGCGCGCGCGTCACGCAGATCCTCTGGAACCTGCTCAAGAACGCGATCAAATTTACGCCCGACGGCGGGACCATCACCGTCCGTTCGCGGACGAACTCCGACGTGGCCAACGGAACAGTCACACTCGAAGTCCAGGACACCGGCATCGGGATCGCGCCCGTCAAATCGACCGCGTCTTCGACGCCTTTGAGCAGGGTGATCGCCAGATCACGCGCCAGTTTGGCGGAATCGGGCTCGGACTCGCCATCAGCAAGGCGATTGCCGAATCGCATCACGGCAGCCTGACCGCCGCGAGCGAAGGGCAGGGGCGCGGCAGTACTTTCAGGCTCACCCTTCCGTTCGATGGTTGCGAAGAAGAGGATGGTGTAGCCTCGGACTCCGCCCGCTCCGCAATCCTCAACCCGGCGCCGTCGGCTGCGCCGGTGGCCATCGCGCGGCCCCAGCGGATTCTGCTCGTGGAAGATCACGCCGACACCGCCGTCATCCTGACCCGTCTGCTCCGCCGGATGGGACACGACGTCCTGCACGCCAGCAGCATTGAAACGGCTTTGAAGATTGCCGATCGCGAAATGCGGGCCGCGCCGATCACCCTTGTCATGAGTGATCTCGGTCTGCCCGACGGCAGCGGCCTCGACCTTATGCGCCAGCTTTCCTCCAAACATGGCCTGCGCGGGATCGCGCTGAGCGGTTTCGGAATGGATTCTGACCTCGCTCAAAGCACGGCCGCGGGATTCTCGCGCCATCTCGTCAAGCCGGTCGACATCGCCACTCTCCGGGCGACGATTGCCGAAATGACAAGTGGCGCCTAACGAACACGCGCCGGGCCGGTCGGATAAAGCGGGAAAGGCAAATCTGTGCGATTCGTTTTCCGTGCAAAATCCATCCGGCGCCCACCTTTTTTCGCCACTGCGAATGCGCGGCGTGCAATTCCGCAATCGCATCGTTGTCTCGCCGATGTGCCAGTATTCGAGCGAAGACGGCTTTGCCAACGACTGGCACCTGGTTCATCTCGGGAGTCGCGCGGTCGGCGGCGCGGCCCTCGTTTTCACCGAGGCGGCGGCGGTCACGGAGGAAGGTCGGATCAGCCCGGAGGATCTCGGGATCTGGAAAGACGCGCACATCGAAATGCTGAGCCGCATTTTCAAATTCATCGAGGCGCGGGGCGCGGTCCCGGCGATGCAGCTCGCGCACGCCGGGCGCAAGGCGAGCACGAGCGCACCTTGGAAAGGCGGGAAGCCGTTAGGGCCTGACGAAAACGGCTGGAGCCCGATTTTTGCCCCGAGCGCGCTTCCTTTCGCGGAGGGCTATCAAATCCCGCAGGAGCTGGACCGGGCCGGGATCGACCGGGTGCGCGGGGCGTTTGCCGACGCGGCCCGCCGCGCAGAGCAGGCGGGCGCGAAAGTGGTCGAGATCCACGCCGCGCACGGCTATCTGCTGCACAGTTTTCTCTCGCCCCTGAGCAACCAGCGCTCCGATGACTACGGCGGCTCCTTCGAAAACCGGATCCGATTCCTCTGCGAGACGACCGAGGCCGTGCGCCGGGTTTGGCCGGAGACATATCCGCTCTTCGTTCGCATTTCCTCGACCGACTGGACCGAGGGCGGCTGGACCGCCGACGACTCGGTCGCGCTCGCGCAAAAGTTGAAGTCGTTAGGGGTAGACCTGATCGATTGTTCGAGCGGCGGCACCGTGCCCGACGCGAAGATCCCGATTGGCGCCGGTTACCAACTGCCCTTCGCCGCCCGGATCCGCGCCGAAGCCGGGATCGCGACCGGCGCGGTCGGGATGATCACCGAGCCCGCCCAGGCCGACCAGATCGTGCGCACCAGCCAGGCCGATCTCGTCCTGATGGCGCGCGAATTCCTCCGTCATCCCTACTGGCCGCTCAACTCCGCCCGCCCGCTCCACCAAAAAATGGACGCGCCGCCTCAGTACGGCCGCGCTTTTGCCTAACGAATCGTCCGTCGCATTTTTCGATTTCCGCTCTCAGCTGTCGCGATGGGCGCCGAGCTGGCTGAGCAGGCTCTCCACCTCACGCGCGCCGAAATCGGTGTTCGCGTAATCGAGCGGGACCGCTCCATGCAAGCCGCGTTGCGGTGTCTTGAGCCAGAGACGCGCTTCGTCCAGGTCGCCGAATAGATGGACGGCGTGCCCGAGGAGCCGGGCAAAGGATACGACCTTGCCCGATTCATCGCTGTTCAAGCGGCCGGCGGCTTTGCGCTTCTTCACCGCGGCGGGCGATAGGCCGAGACGCGCGCTCAATTCCTCGAGGGAGAGATCGAGATGACGGCGCAGGGCTTCGAATTCCTGGAAAGCGAGCCCAGAAACCGGCGGCACCGATTTCTTCTCCCGCGGGGGTTTTTTCGGAGCAGGTTTTTTCGCTTTCGGAGCGGGGGCGAGCCTCGGCACCGATTTCTTCGCGGGCCGGGCCGGCTTGGCCTTGATCGCTTTCTTCACTTTGGGCCCTCCTCTTATCAGATCGCCC
>JACCZO010000082.1 GCA_013695925.1 Chthoniobacterales bacterium | reverse complement strand
AAAGCGCTGATCTCGTTCTTGCCTTTGTCGGTGCGCCCGGTGGTGGCGATCACGATGAGCAGGTCCGCTACCCGGCCGCTGGTGATGAAATGTTTCATCCCGTTGATCCGCCAGGCGTCGCCGTCGGCTTCGGCTTTCGTTTCGATCCCGCCCGTGTCGCTGCCGGCGTTCGGCTCGGTCAGGCCCCAGCCGCCGATCCATTCCCCGCTCGTTAGGCGGGGAAGATACTGCTGCTTCTGTTCTTCCGTGCCGAAGAGATTGATCTGACCGACCGAAAGCGCGTTATGAGCCGCGATATCCATTGCGAGCGAGGCGCAGGTTTTCCCGAGTTCCTTCACTGCCAGCGCCGAGGTGACGTAGCTCAAGCCGCGTCCGCCGTATTCTTTCGGCGCGACCATTCCCATAATGCCGAGCTTGCCGGCCTTGGTAAAAATCTCTCGCGGCAACTGTTCGTCATGATCCCAGACGTCGGCATGCGGCAGCACTTCATCGCGGGAAAAGGCGACCACGCTCTCAAGGAAAGCTTGTTCTTCATCATTGAGTGGGTGTTCGAGAATCATGGTTACTGGATGATACGCCAGCGTAGCCCGCTCGGTTGTCGGGAGCGAAAGAAAAAGCGCGGGATGGGTTTCAACAAGCCCAAACGAAGCCCGGCCGGGGTCGAGCGCTCCCCGCGGCAGGTAGGCGAATGAAAAGTGGGGATGCCTTTATTCTTGTCGCGAACGGGTTTAACAAATGCTCCTCAGCTCCGCGCACATGCAGACCATCGTCATCGGCCACAAAAACCCGGATATGGATTCGATCTGTTCGGCGGTCGCCTACGCCTGCCTCAAGCGGCTCACCGGCACGCCGAATGTGATCGCGGCCCGCGCCGGAAACACGAATGAGCGAATCGATTTCGTCCTGCAAAAGTTTGGGGTCGAGCCGCCGCTCTTCATCAGCGATCTCTCGGACCGCATAGGCGATGTGATGGAACGCGACGTGATCTCAGTCGATGCCGACTCGACCGTTTACGACGCGATTCATCTGCTGGAGAAAAAAAGGCTGCGCGGGTTGCCGGTGGTGGATGAAAATCGGCGATTCCTCGGGCTGCTCTCGGCCTTCAAGATCAGTCATCATCTCTTCCCGCCGCGCGAGGAGGCGGAGATGGCGCGGCTGATCACGGCGCCGCTCTCCAGCATCGTCGAGACCTTCGGGGGGAAGGTGCTGACGGGGGAGTTGCCTAACGAGACCAGGGAGTATCTGCTCACGATCGGGGCGATGAGCGCGGAGACTTTTGCCGGGCGCCTGGGACAGCATCGCCCGGAGAAGCTGCTCCTCTTTGTCGGCGACCGGGAGGACATTCAAATGCAGGCGATCGAGGCGAAGGTGCGCGCGATCGTCGTGACCGGCGATCTGCCGGTGTCGCCCGCGGTGGAAGCGGCGGCGCGGGCGGGGGGAGTTACACTCGTTAGGTCGCCGCACGACACCGCGATCAGCGTGGACCTGGCGCGGGGCGCCGTCCAGGTGCGGCGGATGCTGGAACCGGAGCACCTGACTTTTACGCCGGAGACCCTGCTCGAGGAGGTGCGCGAGAAGGCGGCGCACTCGGCGGCGTTTGTCTATCCCATCCTGGATGAGGCCGGCGTGCTGGTCGGCATCCTGGCCAAGAGCAACCTGCTGAAGCGGGCGGAGCGGCAGTTGATCCTGGTCGATCACAATGAGCTGTCGCAGGCGGTGAAGGGCGCTGACAAGGTGCGGATCGTGGAGATTCTCGATCATCACCGGATCGGCGGGTTTGCGACTGATTCGCCGATTCTTTTCTGGAATAACCCGGTCGGGTCGACGAGCACGATCATCGCGCTCTGTTACCGGCAGGCCGGAGTGCCGGTGCCGCGGGCGATGGCGGGGCTGCTCATGGCGGGGTTGCTGTCCGACACGCTTAATCTCAATTCGCCGACAGCGACGGAGACCGATCGCGTGGTGCTGGAGGAGCTTTCGAAGATCGTGGGGGTCGATCCGGCGAAATTTGCGGAAGAGATTTTCTCGGTCGGTTCGCCGCTGCTCACGCTCACGCCCGAGCAGGTGATCACGGCCGACTGCAAGGAGTACGAGGAGGACGGCGTTCGCTTTACCGTGTCGCAAATCGAGGAGCTGAGCTTTTCGCATTTTCCCGAGAAACAGCAGGCGCTGCTGGCTGCGCTCGAAGCTCACACCCGCAGGTCACAACTCTTTTTTGCCGCGCTGCTGGTGACCGACATCAACACCCAGACCTCGATTCTGCTTTGCTGCGGCGCGCCGGAATTTTTGCACCGGATCGATTTTCCGTCGCGCGGCCCAAACATGTGGGAGCTGGCAGGCGTGGTTTCGCGCAAGAAACAATTGCTGCCGTATCTGTTGCAACGCCTCGCGGCATTGCCGGCCGCCTGAACCACCGCGCGGGCGCGACCCCGTGTGGCTGATCACGTGCGACCTGCGCGCCAACTTGTTTCGGCCTCGCTTTTTCGGCTTGCCTCGGGCCCGAGTTCTTGCCGAGAATAGCTTTTCCTAACGAACACAACCAGGGGGTATTTATGATGGCAGACAAGTTCGGTGCTCGATCCAGTTCCTTCCGTTTGCGTCCGCCAGCAGGTCAAGGTTTCGCCTTGGCTGGCGTAATTCTGCTCGTGGCGGGCCTCGGAGCGTTCTCGAGCGCGTTCGGGGCGGCGAACGAAACGAAGCCGGAGCCAAACTCGACCGCGGCGGACTTTTGGGCCTCGACCGGCGGCCCGCAGGGCGGCGATGCGCTGGCCATGGTCACGAACGCGAATGGTTACACCTTTGTCGGCACCCAGGGTGGCGGAGTGTTCCGCACCTCGGATAATGGAGACACCTGGACGGCGGTGAGTAATGGCCTGACGACAACCGACATCCGCGCGCTGGCGGCCAATTCAGCCGGGGACCTTTTTGCGGGAACCTTTAGCGGGGTCTTTCGTTCAATTGACAATGGAGACAACTGGACGGCGGTAAACGACGGGCTGGAGTATCCGTTCGTCATCTCACTCGCGGTCAGCTCGAACGGCGACGTCTTCGCCGGGACCTTCGAAGGCGGCGGCATCTATCGCTCGACCGATAACGGCGAGAGCTGGACCCTGGTGATTAACGGCCTAACGAACACGTACGTCTATGCCCTGGCGATCAACGCCAGCGGCGACGTCTTCGCCGCTACCTGGGGGAGCGGAATTTTTCGCTCGACTGACAGCGGCGAGACCTGGGTGCAAATAAACAGCGGCCTGAGCGAGCCCTACGTCATTTCCCTCGCGATCAACGCCGCCGGCGACATCTTCGCCGGTTGCGATTTCGGCGGCGGCGTTTTTCGTTCGACCAACAACGGCGACAGCTGGATCGCAGTCGACAACGGCCTAACGACCTCGAACAACGTCAATGCGCTTGTCATCACCGCGAATGGCGACATTTTCGCCGGGATCTACGGTGACGGAATCTTTCGCTCGAACGATAACGGGGAAAGCTGGACCGCGGCGGACGATGGCCTCAGCGCCACCTTCGTCCTCTCCTTCGCCATCGGTGCGAGCGGCGATCTTTTTGCCGGAACTTATTTCGGGGGCGGCGTCTTCCGTTCGAGCGACAACGGAGAAAGCTGGAGCGAACAGAATCACGGCCTGGTCGCGACCGACGTGCGGGTCATCGCGGTCAACGCGGCGAACGACATCTTCGCCGGCACCTATGGCGTGGGAATTTTTCGCTCGACCGATAACGGCGCGACCTGGAGCAAAATAAACAACGGCCTAACCGGTCTCTATGTGCGCGCACTCGCGATCAACGCCAGCGGCGATATTTTTGCCGGGGCCGATTTTGTCAACGGCGCCGGCGGTGTCTTTCGGTCGACCGATAACGGCGAGAGTTGGGAAGAGATCAACCAGGGCGTCATCCCGAGCGATGTCCGGGCTCTGGCGATCAACGCCGCCGGCGACATTTTCGCCGGGACTTATCCGTCCTTCGGCGTCTACCGCTCGACCGACAACGGCGCGAGCTGGACGGCCGTGAACCAGGGCTTGAACTGCGGGAATATCTGGTCGCTCACGATCAATCCTGCGGGCGATCTCTTTGCCGGCAGCGCCGGCTGCAGCACCGGCGTTTACCGCTCGCTCGACAACGGAGATCACTGGTCGCTGGTCAACAGCGGTCTCACGTCGACCGATATCGGTGCGCTGGTGGCAAACAGCGCCGGAATTCTTTTCGCTGGGACTTACTCGCAGTTCGGGGTTGGCGGCGGAATTTTTCGGTCGACCGACAACGGTGCCACCTGGACGGAACAGAACAACGGATTCACCGCCTTTGATGTGAACTCGCTCGCGCTCAACTCCGCCGGCCACATCTTCGCGGCCGCGAATGGCGGCATTTTTCTTTCGACCGACGACGCGGAGAGTTGGACCGATGTCAGTGCCGGACTCATTCCGGCGGGCGGCAACGCCTGGGCGGTCGCGGTCGATCACGCTGGGTATGCTCTGGCCGGGACCGCGGGTGGCGGAGTCTTCCGCAGTGTCGAATCGACCACGACGAGTTTCTGTCCGCAGTCGCGGCAATATTGGAAAAACAATCCCGCGCTTTGGCCGGTCGAGAGCTTGATCCTGGGGAACCAGATCTATTCGAGTATCCAATTGAAAAAAATCCTGGAAGCGAAAGGCGGCAACGGCGATGCCAGCCTACGCCTTGCCGGCGAACTCATCGCCGCCAAGTTTAATCTCGCGGCCGGCTCCGATCCGGCTCCGATCAGCGAGACGGTGGCGGAGGCGGATGTGCTGCTGGGCGATTTCGCTGGGGAACTGCCGTACTTCGTTAGGCAAGGAACACCGACCGGCGAAGCGATGGCGACGACGGTGGCGGTGCTGATGGATTTCAACCGGGGAAATCTCACCCCCGGTTGCGAGCCTTGATCTCAGTAGATCTCTACTCAGGGCTGGCGAAAAATTTCGCCGCCCTTCATCACGAACCGGACTTGCCTAACGACCCCAATATCCTTGGTCGGATCGCCCGCGACCGAGACCAGGTCGGCGACCTGACCCGGGCGAATGCTGCCGCGATCGGCCAGGCGGAAGATGGCGGCGTTCCCGCTCGTCGCCTGCCGTAAAACTTCCAGCGGAGTAAAGCCGCACTCCCGCACGAGCAGTTCCATCTCACGCGCGTTTTCGCCATGGGGGAAGACGCCGACATCGCCGCCCATCGCAAAGATTACCCCGGCGGCGCGTGCCGTCTTCACGCTGGCGTGCTTCTCCATGATCCCTTTCGGCTCCGGCGCGCTCCCTTTCTTCCAGCCGCGATATTGCTCGATCGCGTCGCCCGCCGCGACCGTTGGGCAAAGCGCCACGCCGCGTTCCTTCATGAGCTTGAAAACTTCCGCCGTGCCCTCGTCGCCGTGCTCGATTGTCTCGACTCCGGCGAGAATCGCCCGCCGCATCCCCTCGGCGGTGGTGGCGTGGACCGCGACCGGCCGGCCCGCGTCGTGCGCGGCCTTGACCGCGGCGTTCAACTCCTCCTGGGAAAAGGTCGGCCGCGAAGGCTCGCCCGGACCCCAGCGATAATCGGCGTAGAGTTTAATCCAATCGGCCCCTTTCCCGATCTGCTCCCGCACGGCCTCAACAATCCCGTCGACCCCGCTCGCTTCCTCCGCGCCCTGCGGCAGATCGAGATCGGTCGAAAGTTTCGGTCCGTAGCTGCCCGTCGCCACAATCGCGCGCGTGACCACGATCATGCGCGGGCCCGGGACGAGACCTTGCTCGATCGCTTTCTTTAACCCGACATCGGCGAAGCCCGCGCCTTCCGTCCCAAGGTCGCGCACGGTGGTGAAGCCGGCGAGAAGAGTGGCGCGGGCGTGAGCAGTGGCGGCGGCGGTGCGGAAGGCGAGCGATTCGTTGGTCACCTGGTCGATCCAGGGCGTTTCGTTGTAGGGATGAAGGAAGAGGTGCGAGTGACCCTCAATCAGACCGGGAATAAGGGTGTCGTCAGGAAGGTCGATTGTTTTGGCGTCGTTAGGCGGATTGATTTCCGCGGCCGGGCCGGCCGCTGCGATTTTGTCGCCGTGAACGAGGACGGCCCAGCCCGGCTGCATCTGTGTGCCATCGAAGACCGCGGCGGGGCGAAGCAGAAAAAAGGACGGAGCGGAGGGATCGGCGAGAGCCAGAGCCGGCAGGAAAAGGCCGGCCAGGCCGGAGAGGAATCGGAAGATCATCGGGCAGACTTTACCATAACGCCGGGGGGCAAGGAAGGTGTCTGCCTAACGACCCACCGGCCGCCAGCGCAGGACGCGCCGGCGGCGGTTTGGTACGTAAGGGTTATTGGTCGCCCGGGATAGTCAGGCTGACGGTCTTGGGCGAATAATCGGAATTATTGATTGAGGCTTCCGCGACCACGGTCCGGTATTTTCCACCTGGAGCACTGACCGAACTGGTGACATTGAGCTCACCCGCGCCCGGTTCGGTGCGCAATTTGCTCTCCATTTGCACCGGTTGGAGGAGGCGAACCTGAATTCCGCGTGCGTCCAGGAGCGAGCCGGTAGGGCCGTCCTTGCGAGCGGAGGCTTTGGCCGTGATTTGTTGCTGATTTCCGTTCATCGATTGTTCCACCGTCAAGACGAGGGCAAGGGTGCGGACGAAGTTAGGATCGTTCTCGTTCAGGGTGCGGGCGCCGAGGCGCGTGGTGAGAGCGAATTTCTGTGCGCTGTGCGGTCCGAGCTGGGTTCCGGCACTGACGCCGGCGTCTCCGGGGGCAGCACAGGAGGCGAGGGATAAGGCAGTCGCGGTTGCGAGCAACAAATGCGGAAGGTATTTCATGGCTCCACTCTGGTTAGGCGCGATGCCGTCGTCAAACACTTGTTTCCGCCCGCGGAAAAGGTCAGGGCCGCGGAGGAAATCGCGGCTCATCGGACGGCCGCTTCGCCTCCCGTTCTTCCGGCCGCGGCCCGTGGCGCCGCGACCCTTTGCGCGGGCCTTTTCGCTCCCGCTCGGACTCCTGGATTTCCCGCAGCCGGTCGCGCTGCGCCTCGGTCAATTCCGGTTGCAGCGCGCGATTGGTTTCGGCCATGATCTGGCGCACTCGGCCGCCGGTCTCGACCCGGATTTCCTGCAGTTGTTTGCTCGCGCGGTCGAGGATCGGCTCGATCCGCGCCCGCTGCTCCGGCGAAAGATCGAGCCGGCCGATGACGCGATCGCGCAGCCGCTCGGTCAGAAGATGCGGATGGTGTCCGTAATCGGCGCGCCAGCGCGGGGCCTTTTGAAACGCGAAATAGCCGCCGGCCGCGCCGCCCGCGAGAAAGGCGAGGATGAATCCGGCGATGAGTTTTGCCTTGAGAGATGCGGTCATGGTGCGAAGGCGTTGCTGATCGCGCTGTCGGCGATCGCGTATTGATCGTAAGCTTCGCCCGGATCTTCAAACTGGCGGAGTTCATTCACGAACCCGACCGTGGCGAGGGCGATGACGGCGAGCGAAAGCAGGACGGCGCGGCGCAGGAGCTGGCCGACATCGACCAGGTCGCGGCCACGGGAGCGCAGGCCAGCCAGGACGCGGGTATCGAAGCCAAAAGGCATTTCGTTAGGCGCGACGGAGAGAGTGGCGGCGGCGGCCCGGAACAAACGTTCGAGAGCGGAGTCTTTCATC
>JACCZO010000028.1 GCA_013695925.1 Chthoniobacterales bacterium | reverse complement strand
GACTACGCCTTAGTTAGAAAGGTTAGTCGGTAACCGTTGGCGTAATCTCTGATGATTTTATAGGGTCAGCCATATGAGGAGTTGTCTTGATGGGATTTGATAATAGATTTATCTTGTTTAGATCTGTAAATACAGTTTCCGTTGTAATGTTTTGGGCTGGAGAAATGGGTATGTTAGTTAGAAGGTGCGTTCCGCCGGTTTTAGTGACAGGAAATCCCCCAGGGAAAGAAGTAGTTTTTAGTAATGAGCCGTCTGAAGAGTACACTTTCATAACCGCATTAATTTTCTGACCGATAAGAGTCGGGTCGGTCACAGAGAAATCAACAAAGACTTTGATTTGATAATTGCCTGTGTCATTGAGTCGAGTAAATTGGGTATTATTCAATTTGATTGAAATTTCTCCTCCCGCATAGGCGGAAAATTGCATGAGTGTTCCAGCAGCAACTATGACAACAGCAAGCAAAATTGAAGTCTTGCTTTTTGTGCTAAAATACATTTTATACTAAGTATTTCGAAACAACTCTGATTTATATTCAAAAGTAATTTATTTTAGACTAAACATTGAAAAGCGCTTAATCTGATGTTCGTATGCGAATTATGACGTTATACACAGCAGCGCTACATTGCTGTCGAATGAATAATAAAAAACACTTAAAAGACAAAAATGTTTTCGCTTAAAATATTGTTGACAGAAGAGGAGGAATTGGAAGATTTAGTCGAGCAATATGAGGCTAATATGATTAATGCAACAAGTTTACGCGTTAGAATTGTGGAGATAGTAAATAATGAGAACTACAACGACGACAAATACAAGCAAAAAGTACTGCAAAGAATATCCTTCGCTACCGACGAGTTTAAGTCTTTTATCGATGAAGAACGCGACTCATAGGAAAATGTATAAAATGTAATGTGAACCTGGACCCCCGAAGCATCCACTATTTTCGCACAACGTTTTCAGCCAACGCTATCGCAGGCGCATTAATCAGAAGACAAAACAATACGGTAACAGATTAGATCCTTTTCTTATCTGCCACTTTAGAACGATGCCAACCCGTTGTCCTGACTCTATATTTGCAATCCACACACTTCAAGATATCCTTAGGGTATTTGATTTTGCATGTAGCGCAATAATTGTATATTTCATAATCTAGCTTTCTTCTTGGAATGGGACTTTGGATTGATAGTAATTGTTTGCTTCCGGTTCTCATCTTAAAGCCGCCAATGCAAAATATTGTTATATATTCTTTATTTTATCTCATTTGACTATATCCTAACTATAATATCTGTTCGATGTTGGTTTTGTCAGCCTTATACCGCTGCACGCAAAATCTGAAAAAAATATAGAAAAATTGATTGCCGGTGTATGTAGGGAAGTTTCGTCTGGTTAAGCATTTACGACCGACGACTGATCAATAAATAATTTTAACATGTATCTATGACAGTATGGGATTATCATCCTTTTCGTAGCACAGCAACCTAATTATTTCCCCGTTCTTACTGCGCTCTCCTAGATTCCGTATTGCCTTGCGGCTCTTAGCACTCTTCATTTCCGCTGTATAATTACTTGAAAATTTTTTCCAATCATCATGAGTCATTCTACTATTTTTCCATTCCTCGTGTGTGGCGATGCGTGGAGCGAGTTCTGTAATATGTTCGTCACAATCAACCCATCCAAATCTCTTGGTGGCAACTAGAACAACGGTTTCTTCCTCTCTCTTCTTACGAATACGATCGGGGCGATTTTTATTGTAATCTGATGCACAGCCTACTTTAACTGCCATTATGTTTCCTTCTTTCGTCCATTAGTCGTCGATAATCTCACTATTTTACTTTACCAGTCGATTGAATGGGCGCATATTAGTACAATAGTAAATAATGTTTTTTTTGCTATCGTTAGAATATAAACCTCGAAAATTCGTCAGAGTCACCGTTGTGGTCCAGTTCGCTAAAATGGATAGAGATTTCCGGCTATAAGCATAAAATGATAATGCCGATATAACTAGGTGTTACCTGTTGATATGAGCAGTATCATTGACATGGATCTATGTTCACTGAACATGAATCTATCAGATCTAAAAAGGAAAATAACCTGTGACATAGACAAATGCATTTTTACTATGTATTCAAATCGTTTTTGGAAGAAGTGTTTTATATGCATTATAACAGCTACATTATAGTGCATTGAGGAGTACGATGTATTGTGAAAGATGTGGCAAGAAGACATTCTCTCTTCAGTACTGGTTTGAAAAGATGGTTTGTGATAATTGTTATAGAATAAGTAGGGCGAATCAAGAAGATATACTTTTGACTGAGTGAAAGTGATACGATCATTGATTATATCAGATGTTGATAATGCGTATTTCAGATAGATCAAAGGTTTACTACTACAAAGAATTAATCCGTCAAGAGCTAAAATAAATGATCCTCAAAAATGTAGGTTATCATTCAAACTTAACTGACTTGACACAAGTATCACAATATCTTTCTACGACTCTAGCGCTATCTCCAACATCAAAACACGCTTTTTGCGTTGCAACATTACCGCAGCTCAAA
>JACCZO010000021.1 GCA_013695925.1 Chthoniobacterales bacterium | reverse complement strand
TCATCAAGGAAGATCTCGTGCAGCCTAACCTGCTCTTCCTCGGCACGGAGTTTGGCCTTTACGTCTCGATCGACGGCGGCCAGGCCTGGGCGCAATACAAAGGCAGCCGCTTCCCCGCCGTCGCGGTGCGCGACCTTGCGATTCAACCGCGGACGAACGATCTCGTGCTCGGCACCCACGGGCGCGGCATCTGGATCATCGACGACATCACCCCTCTCCGCGCGCTCACGCCGGAACTCCTGGGCAAGGAAGCGGATTTTGTCGCCGCGAAACCAGTCCAGCAACAGCGGATCGAAGCCAATGGCGGCTGGTCGCGCGGCTCGGCCGTGTTTGTCGGGGACAATCCGCCGAATGCCGCGATCATCACTTATTATCAAAAATCGCGGCACCTTTTCGGCAAACTAAAAATCGAGGTGCTCGACGCGACGGGCAAGGTGATCGACACCCTGCCGGCCAGCAAACGCCCCGGGCTCAATCGAGTCGCCTGGAGCATGCACGAGAAGCCCCCACGGGTTCCACCCGCGGCGCAGTTGGCCGGGGCGGGCATCACCGGTCCGCGCGTCCTGCCCGGCACCTATACGGTGCGAATGACGAAGAACGACAAACCGTATGAGACCAAGCTGACCGTCGCCCTCGATCGGCGAAATAAATTCAGCGAAGCTGATCGCAAAGCGCAGTACGATGCCGCGCAGCGGGTGAAGGAACTCTTTGGCGACGAGAGCGCGCTAATGGATCGCATCCTGGCCCTCCGTGGCAGCCTTGCCCAAAGCCAGCAGGCGCTCGCCTCCGATGAAGCGGCGCGCAAGGCGGTCAGCGATTTCGACAGCAAAGTCGACACGATTCGGAAAGTGATCGTCGCGACCACGGAAGGCGGCGCGATTACTGGCGAAGAGCGGCTGCGGGAACACACGGACCAGCTTTACGGCGCGATCCTGAGCTACGAAGGCAAGCCGGCTGATTACCAGGTCGCCCGCATCGATTCATTGCGGCGCGAGTTGGAAGACGCAAAAAGGGAATTCGAGAATCTTGTCACTAACGAACTGCCGAAATTAAACGAAAACTTGAAAGCCAAAGGCCAGCCAGAGATCACTCCGCCGCCAACCGAGGTCGCGTTCAACGACAGCGAGCAAGCATTTGGCGGCGCCTCGATGACGGACGCGGTCGATCGCGATCTGCCGGTGAGCGCGATGACCTTGCCGGCGAATTTACGGCTGATTCGCTAAGCAAGAGTTAACTCAAGCGCAAGGAAGTCGGCTCCAAACCCCGGGTAGCGCACACGTCTCGTGTGCGGTTTCTGCGTCCCGCAGAAACAGGCTTTCCTGCTGGTGCGCGCAGGGAAGTTCGCAACGGTGGGACACCGTTGCCAGCACACGAGACGTGTGCGCTACCCGGCGTCGCTCGCCGCTTAATCTCGCACCGTCTTCATCCCATTAAGGATAATCCGATTGATTAATTGCGGATACGGCACTCCAGCCTTTTCAGCTGATAGCGCAAAGTCTTCGTCGGCGGCGAGAATCGGATTCGGATTTGCTTCGATGAAGTAAACCTGATTCGCGGCGGTGAGACGAAGATCGATCCGGGCGTAGCCATCGATGGTGAGCAGGCGATAGATGCGTTTGCAAGTCTGGGCGATGTGGGCGACGAGCGCCGGATCGAGACCCTCGGCGAACTGGTTTTCCAAACCCCAGCGCTTGCGATATTCCTCGTCCCACTTCGCGCGGTAGGTGGCAATCCGCGGCTCGTCTGGTGGCACTTCGCGAAAGACCAGCTCTCGAATCGGAAAAACCTCGAGCCGCCGATGACCCAGCAGGCTGACGTAAAGTTCGCGCCCCGCGATGTACTCCTCTGCAATCACGTCGCCGTCGTGTCTATCGTGGATGAATGTGACGCGGTCGCGGAACTGCTCGTCGCTCTCGACAAAGGAGGCTTGCGCGATGCCGAGGGAAGCCTCTTCTTTGACCGGTTTGACGAGGAGCGGAAACTTGAGCTGGCGCGGGCGCGCGACCCGTTGCCCGCGCGGGATAACGACGAAGTTCGGCGTGCGAATGCGATGATAGCTCAGAATTTTCTTGGAAATCCCCTTGTGCTTGCAAAGGACGAGACCGGTCGCCCCGCAACCGGTGAAGGGAACGCCCTGCATTTCGAGCAATGAGACGATGTTCTGATCGAAGCCGCGGTTGTTTTTGAATTGATCGGCGAGGTTGAAAAGGACGTCAGGGGCAAAGCTTTCCAGCTTTTGCCGGAGTAGGTCGAGATTATCGAAAATCGCAAGATGCTCCGTCGTGTGACCGAGCGCAGCGAGCGCTTCGAGGACGTTGGCCTCGGTCTTCCAATCGGCCGTCGACAGCTCCGGGGTCAGGTCCTGGTCGATCCTGGTCGGAGCGATGGCGTCGAAAAGGGCGAGGACTTTGAGTTTTTTCTTCACGTTTTGGTGCGCTTGAACTTGCCGGTGAACAGATAATTCATGACCAGGGTGGTGATGAAAGAGGTGACCCGAAAATCCTGCTGCGGATCGTCATTCAAAACATGCAAATCGAGCTGATCGCAACGATCGATCAAGCGGGCGAGGAGTTTGTTTACCCGGAACTTTTTCTCGTTAGTCCACTGGCAAACCGAATTCAAAAGCCGCCGGCGCCGGCGCCGCAAATAGGCGGTCGCCGTGATCCTTCCCGGCCCGGGAGTGGCGGCAAAAAGCTGGTGCAGGTCGGCATCGTAAAAATCGGGATAAGTGTCCTCGTAAAGCTTCCGCTTGCGCGTGTAGTAGGTCTTGAGCTTCTGGTTCAAACAATCGTAGTCGGCGACACGGTGATCCGGCAGATGTCGCGGCGGATTCCCTGCAAGCGAGCGCATGAGTTCGTCGACATACTCGAGTTTTTGCAACGCTTTCCAGCCGGCATACCGAGTGCGCCAATCGAGCCCCGGGGTGAGCCAGACGGCGAAGGTCTCGGCGAAATCTTCGTCCGGATGGCTCTGCGCGTACCAATCGTCGAGATGGACCACATAGCTGCGACTGAAGGGGCGCGGGTGATAAACATCCGGGGTTTCCTCCCGGGAGGTGCGACCGAAAGTTTGCTGCCACTTCTTCTTCCGCGGCAATTGGTAGGCATAACTATAGGCATGCGCGGCTTCGTGCCGGATGAGTTTCATGAACCACTCCTTGGTTCCACCCTCGACCTCGAGCATCATCGTCCGCTCCAGCGTGCGCAGGCGATCGTGCACGAGAAAAAAAGGAACGAAAATCGCCGGAATCCCGACCGGGACGAACCATTCGTCGCCGATGTGACAAGGCGGTCGTAGCAACAAACCACGCCCGGTCAACTCGTCGTAGAGCTGCCGGATAAGGGGCTCGAGAGGGGTGCCATCGAGCCGCAGGCCAAGATTGGAGATACGGCGTTCGAGAAGCTCCTCGTCGCTCAAGGTTGTCCAATCGACCGCATCCATTGGGCGGAACGGTAGCAGGGCTCCCGGGGCGGTGTCACGTTTGGACAATTATGCTTTGGAAAAACAGAGAACGGCTCCGTATCGTTCACTGTGCCTGTGAAAACCGAGCAAGTAATCCAGATAGGTCCTTTTCAGAACAGTGGCTGAAGGGAGATGACGATGCTCGAAATCCGAAATCAGAAACAATGACGAAGGCGGCCACGCGAGATTTAGCGGAGGACGGTTTTGCAAGCCGTCCAAGCCGGGTTGCAAACCCGGCCTCCATTTCTAACGGCGAGAGAGCCGCCTGCAAAAATTGGGAAAGCCTTCCTGGCCCTCCAGGGAAAGCTCCTTTGGGCTTCGTCATTTGGGTTTGTTCGTCCTTCGTCCATTCTGGTTTCGTCATTTTCAATGAGTGAGCCATTGAAACTGAGGAGGAACCTCAAGATATCCCGAGCGCTCGACCAACGACCAATTCTGACGGACCGGGAAAGGCGGCGGTGAAGTTCTCGGAATCGCTCGCGAAGATCGGCCAACCACTGACCTACCGGCGCGCCTGGCGTCGCCTGCGTCGAGTCTTGCACCCGATCGGGACGGAGCCGCTGCTGGGGAAAATTGATCAGGCGCGGCTGCGCGAGTTACAGGCGAAATACAGCGCGCTTTCTCCGTCGACACCGAGTTTGTGGCGCCACTACTCGAAGTATGCCGACGTCGAAAAGCATCTTCGGCACAACATCCAGCGCGCGCAGGATTTTAACCTCCACCGCACCACTTATCCGCACGAAATCCTCGATATCGGCTGTGGCGCCGGATTTTTCCTTTTCGTTGCCGAAGCGCTCGGCCATCGCGGGCTGGGTCTGGACGTCAGCGGCATCCCTGTCTTTGATGAGTTAATCGATCTGCTCGGGGTCGATCGCCTCGAATACAGGATCAACGGTTTTGAGAAGCTGCCGGATTTCGGGCGGAAATTCGATTTAATCACCGCTTTTGCAACGGCCTTTCACGGCGGGCATGAAGATTCCTGGCGCTGGGGCGAAGCGGAGTGGGATTTTTTTCTGACGGATCTGAAGACGCACCTCAAGCCGGGCGGCCGGATCTTCTTCGACCTGAATGCGGCCTATGACGGGAAATACTACACGCCTGAAATCCTGAAGGTGTTCCAGAAGCACGGCGGCAAGCTCGAACGCAGCCACGTTTCGTTTGTCGCGGGAACGTAATCACTCCTGCGGTCCGACAAAGTTGACGAGCTTGTTTGCGAGTTGCGTCTCTCTCGGCCGAGCGTCAACTTCACAATTTGCGAAGGGAACTTCCGGTTTTCGACTGCTTCGGCTAATCTGCGATGAAAGACGATGTTTCGACCAAAACAAACACGGATAGACCGGCTCGATTTTATTGTGGCCGGAACCCAAAAAGGCGGCACCAGCGCACTGCACTATCATCTCGATCAGCACCCTAACGTCACCCTGGCCCACAGTGAGGAGGCGCACATGATCGACCACCCGCGTCGCCATTTCTTTGATGATGAGAAACGCTTCGCCGAAGGAAAAGTGGATTACGACATCCTGCACGAAGGAATAAAGTTTAAGCGGCACTCGCTCGTGACCGGCTCGGTTACGCCGATTTATACCTATTGGAAGCCGGCGATGGAGCGGATACGGGATTATCACCCCGCGATCAAGCTCATCATTCTCCTGCGGAATCCGGCCGACCGCGCCTTTTCGCATTGGAACATGTATCGGGAACGAAAACAGGAGAGCCTCGGCTTTCTGGAGGCGATTGCCGAGGAGCCTAACCGCGCGCTTGCAGCGCAACCTTTTCAAGCCCGCAGGACGTCATACCTCGATCGCGGATTCTACGCGACGCAGATTGAGAGAGTTTTTCATTTTTTCCCTCGAGAACAGGTGCAGGTCATAAAATTTGAGGAGTTCCGCAAACGAACTGAGGAAGTTGTGAACGGGGTGTTTGCCTTCCTGGGAGTGGAGCCGCTGGCTACGGTGAAGAATCGGGAGCAAAACCGGATTCCTTACGAGCGCAGAATGACGGCCGAAGAGCGGCGCTTTCTTTACGATGCCTACAAGGACGACATCTCTCGCCTGGAGAGCCTGCTGGGCTGGAATTGCAGCGACTGGAAGGTGTAGGCCCGAAAACGACCAGGTAGTCCGACCCCCGACAAGCGGAGGGGCGTACGTTTCCGATTTGGGCCGAATCCGGGCGCGCGCTGAAAAGCAAAAGAGGCAGCGGAGTGAACCGCTGCCTCTTCGCAGAATCTACTGGTTAAGCTGAGCTTAGAACTTCTTCGTCAGCTGGACGTAGACGAACCGGCCGGTGGCGTCGTAAAGGAAGCCAGGGTAGCCCGTCGAGTTACCGCCGAAGCCATAGGCCTTCGGAGGATCTTCGCCCGTGATGTTGACACAACCGAGCGTAACGGTGGTGCCATTGAGCACACGCTGCCAGACCGGGAGACCGTAGCTGGACGACTGCGCATCAGACGACATCGTCGGGCGGCCATCTTTGCCCATCGACATGTCCTTGGCGTCCTTCGAGTAACCAGCCACGGGCTGATTCTCAACCGGCGCGACGAAGGTGAAGTCATACGAGGCTTGTCCATCGATCGTCCAGAGTTGGCTCACATAGTGAATGCGGCCGTTCGGTTTGCGATCATGGAAGCCATCGGTGTAACGAAGGGTTCCGACGACATCGAAGCCGTTCCAGTTCCAATCGAGACGGTGGATACCTCTCCACTTGATGTAACCGTCGTTCGCAGAGAACGGATCGGTGGCGCTACCCGCGAATTCCTGCTCTGAAACGCCCGGGGCGTTGGCGAATTGGAACGAATTCAGCCAGGTGGCATTCGTCAACGAGGTGAAAGTGCCCCAGTTGGTCGGATAGATGTATTGCAGACCGAAGTCGATACCGTTGGCCTTGATCGTGCCGCTGTTGATGAACGGCGTGAAGATACGGGTGATAAATCCGGCATCGTCGCGCTCGACGCTTTCACCAGGCTGCAATCCGGTACCGGTGCCGCTTAACCCAGCAAGCTCGCGCTGAAGCACGTCGTTCGGACTGGACTGAATCACGACTCCTGACCGCTCCGTATCCCACACGTCAACCGAGAGGGTGAGGCCGGTAACATACTTCGGAGTGTAAACCAGGCCCGCGGTGAAGGAGACGGAATCTTCCGGCTGCAGCACTGGCGAGCTGGTGAATACGACCGGGGTTTCGGACTCGAAACGCGAATCATCACCCACGGGAGTCGGAGGACCACCGAGCGACGTCGGGAGCGGATCGATCGTTCCAGTCAGAGCCGACGTCGGGCTGCCATAGAGTTCGATCAGAGAAGGCTCGCGGAAGCCTTTGCCGATCGTGGCGCGAACCGTGAGGGTCTCGTCGATCGGCTGCCAGCGGATGCCGAATTTCGGCACGGCCACATTGGTGCTGTTATTGCGGAATTCCTCATAACGAACCGCCGCCGTGAGTTCCAAGGAATAGAATCCAGGGAAGCTGAAGGTTGGGCTGAAGATCGGAATGTTCGTTTCCGCGTAGACTGCCCAATCTTTCCGGCCGGCCTGAGTGGTGGCAGCAGGCGAGCTACCAATAATGTCGCCATCAATGTTTAACTGGTCGACTTCCTGGGCCAATTGCTCGCGACGGAACTGACCACCGAAGGCGAAGCCAACTCCACCCGCCGGTAGCTTGAAGAGCGCGGTCGTGTAGATGTTGAGGTCGAGGGTCATCACCTCGGAGGTGGAGACGTCGTTCGGATGCACCGTCGCAAAGTCGGTGGTTGCAACGTTCAGCGGATTGAGAGCGCCCGATTGCGCATCACCAAACGGATTGAAGGCCGACGCTCCCTCGAGAACACCGCCCTCTAGGAAGATCGGATCGTTCTGGTTCAAGATTCGATTGAAACGCGAGGTCGAAACCAAGGTCCCACTCTGGGTTGCCTTGATATTGTTATAACGGAAACCACCGTCGTAACCCCAAGTGCCGTCAAACAGCTTGTCGCCCCGCACACCGAAGGTGGCGAGGAAGTTATCGGTTTCGTTGTCGAACAGGCGATTGCCGAATTCGAGCAGACGGGCGCGGCTGCCACCAGAGATGATCTGGTTGAAGGGGTTGAAGGGGTTGAAGGCATCCAGCGGAACGCCGGTTTCTTCATAGGTCGGGCCACCATTCGGGGTCTCGCCCATGTTGTTTTCGCGCGGCGGGATTGCCAGGGTGGTTGAACCGGCCGTCTGGAACGAGCCCGTGGCGGAAGGCGCCAGCTCGTCGTGCGAGGTCGTGTTCTGATAGAACAAATCTCCGAAGAGGACCATCTGGTCACCGAAGAGTTTGTGCGTGAAGTTCACGAACCCACCGTAGTTCTCGATTTCCGGATAGGAGCTCGAATACTGGTTGAAGTTGAAGAACGACGAACGCGAGGTGGTGTAGGTATAGTCACTGGCCGGAGAAAAGCCATCCGAACCAAACGGCGCGTGGCCGAAGAAGACCGAACCAGGGCCGCGTCCCTCGGGCGGCGTTCCACCAGCTTCGACGACTGACTCGAAGGTGAGCTGGAGGTTTTCCGGAGTCGAGTTCGTGCTCAGGAACGGAGGCACGGCGGAATAGCCGCGGTCCCGGTTGAAGATCGAGTTACGATGGTAAAAGTTCATCGCACCGGTGATCTGCGTATTGCCGTCGCCGACTCCGAAGATGACCGAGGCACGGTATTCGCCCGAATCCTTGTCGGTCGTGTTGCCGTATTCCACGCTGGCTTCGACGCCTTTGTAGTCATGGCGCAGTTTGATGTTCACAACACCCGCCACGGCGTCAGCGCCGTAGGTGGTGGAAGCGCCGTCTTTCAGAATTTCGATGCTCTCGATGGCCGCTTCCGGAATCGAGCGCAGATCGAAGAACGAAGAGGTGCCGCCGTTACCGATTGGGTAAGGAGCGAGACGCCGACCGTCCACCAGGACGAGCGTGGCTTCAGGTCCGAGGCCGCGCAGCGAGATCGCCGACGCACCTGGAGTAAAGCCAGTGCCGTTGTTGGAAATCGGAACACCACCACCGTTGGCCACGGGAAGATTCTTGATCAGTGCTTCCGCGGAGCGCTCACCTGATTTGTTGATCAGGTCACGGTTGATGTTGAGGACCGGGTTCGGTCCGACTTCCTGGGCGGTCGGGATGTTCGAACCGGTGACGATGATGCGCTCGGTTTCGGCGACGCCGCCGCCAGCGCTCGTGGGCGGTTCATTGCCGGTAAGGGGGCCGGCTCCAGTTGCGCCGGGCGCGTTAAGCGGCTCGGCCGGGCTCAGGGCTGCGGGCGAAGGCTCTTGAGCGAACGCACCGGAACCCGCAAGAATCGGAATCGCCACGCCGACCGCGAGGGCCGTGCGAAGAAGTCCGAACTTCGTGATTACAGTTCTGATCATTTGTTTCTCCATTGGTTTGGTTAGGTTTGGCGGTGAGAATTCAGGAAGAAATCCACCCTGACAAGCATTTTTTTCATTTTTTTGAAAATATTTTTGAACGGGTTGGGCAGTCCCCATGTCGCATTGGGC
>JACCZO010000008.1 GCA_013695925.1 Chthoniobacterales bacterium | reverse complement strand
AACAAAGATCCTGACGCGCCCATTTTCCAGATGGCGACCTATGGTTTGGTCGGCGACCTGCATCAAGTCGTGCCGCAACTGATCGAGTCAATTCGCAAGGGCTGAACAACAAATGGCGGCACCGATGATCGCGCTCGATGTGAATACTACCACGCGCGAAGTCTTCGGGAACATCGCCCCGTGGATGCGGGTGGTGTTCTTCATAATGATCGCGGCGAGCCTCGGCGTGCTCGCGTGGCAGGTCCTGGCGCACGTTCGGCAATGGCGCAAAGGCCGGCCGGGCGGATTTGAACGCGACTGGCGGGTCTGGCTTGAGCGGCTCACCGTCTACGCGCTCGCGCAGAAGCGCGTGCACAAGAAATCGCTCGGCGCCCTTCTTCACTTGCTCCTTTTCAGCGGTTTTCTCGTCCTGACGATCGGCACCACTCTTCTTGGGATCGCTTACGACGGTCCCTATTATTTCCATCACGGCTGGTATTATCTCATTTATGAGCTGACGATGGACGTCTTCGGTGTCGTGTTCATCCTCGGCTGCCTCCTCGCGATGTATCGCCGCGCCTTCTCGCGTAAGCCGAGTCTCGGTCACAACTGGCGCGATTGGTGGCTTCTCGGCATTTTGCTCGCGCTCGGCATCACCGGCTTCGCGGTCGAGGCGTTGCGGATGCATTACACGCAGGTCGAGCCGTGGCTCGCGCACTGGTCGACTGTGGGCTGGATGATCGACCGCACGATGTTGCGCGGGATCGACATCGAATCCGCCAAGACAATGCACCTCGTGACCTGGTGGCTGCACACGATCCTCGTCGCGGGTTTCTTCGCCACCATTCCGGTGAATCGTTTTCTCCACGTCATCACCGGCCCGATGAATATTGCCACCCGGCCCGAGCGTCCGATGGGTGCGCTGGTGCCACTGAAAATGGAGACGGTGGAAGAAACCGGACTCATTGGCGTCGGCCAGATCGGCGATTTCAATCGGCAGCAGCTCCTCAGTCTTGATGCCTGCATGGAGTGCGGCCGTTGCGAAGATGTCTGTCCGGCAACCGCTTCCGGGAAACCGCTCTCGCCGAAATTTATCGTGACCGATTTGCGCGGCGTGATGGCACACGGCGGCGAACTCCACGGCGTCGCGATCAATCCCGACACGCTCTGGTCCTGCACGATGTGCCAGGCTTGCGTGCAGGAATGCCCGGTTCTGATCGGCCACGTCGATTTGATCAGCGACATGCGACGCTACCTCGTCGGCGAAGGGAAACTCTCCGGCCCGCCCGCGCGTTCGCTGCAACAGATCGGTAACCAGGGCAATCCCTACGGCAAGCCTAACGGCGAGCGTCTCGCCTGGGCGGAAGGACTGGACGTTCCGACCGTCGAATCGAATCCCGACTTCGAGTATCTCTTCTGGGTCGGTTGCGCGGCTTCCTTCGATCCGCGCGCGCAGAAGGTGGCGCGCGCGACCGCGCAGTTGCTCAAAAAAGGCGGAGTCAATTTTGCCGTCCTCGGGAAAGAAGAAACCTGCACCGGCGATCCGGCCCGCCGGATTGGTGACGAATTCCTTTTTCAGGAGCGCGCGACAACCAACGTCGAAACGTTAGGCCGGCGCCAGGTGAAGAAGATCGTGACCGCGTGTCCCCATTGTCACAACACGCTCCAGAACGAGTACCCGCAATTCGGCGGCCAATACGAGGTGCAACATCATTCCACTCTCCTGGCCGAGCTGATCGAGGCCGGTCACCTAACGAATGATACAGCGACCGATGGCGAGCCGATTACCCTGCACGACCCCTGTTACCTGGCGCGGGTCAACGGCATCGTCGACGCGCCCCGGAGTGTGCTCGGCGCGGAGAAGGACGAGCAATACCGCGAGATGCCGCGCTGTGGGAAAAAGACTTTCTGCTGCGGGGCGGGCGGCGGCCGGATGTGGTTTGAAGAACCACCGGCGCAACGGGTCTCCAACCTCCGCGCGCAGGAAGCGATCGCGACTGGCGCGCAAACGCTCGCTACCGGTTGTCCTTTTTGCCTCAACATGATGAGTGACGGCATGGCCGGCACTAAAGGCGGCGAAAACGTCAAGGTGCTCGACATCGCCGAAGTCCTGCTCAGCCGGCAAAGGCCGAATAAAAGCTCGGGCGCGCCGACCGACGTCTAGCGGGACCGATCGGGACCAAAGTCCCGGCTTTGCGCCGCTATTTGTTCAGGATGTCCCGCGGAATCTTGCCGCCGTTCTCCGCCAGCTTCTTCATCACTTCCTTGTGCAGCCAGATGTTCATGGCGGCGGAATCGCTCGTGTCGCCCGTGTAGTGCAAATCCTTCGCGAGTTCCTTGCGCGCGGAAAGGCTGCTGTCCATCCCGACCAGCTTCATCAAGTCCACGATGGAATGTTTCCAATCGAGCTTCTCTGAATTTTTGGCTGCGAGACTGTCCAGAGTAGCGGCGACGTCGACCGCTTGTGCGGGGGCGGCCGCTCGAGCCGATGCCCCTGCTGGGGCGGGCGCGGCTGGAGTGGAGCCCTGGGTCGATGGAGAAGCGGCCGGTCCGGAGGCGGGCGCACCGGGTGCACCGGTGGCGGCGGGAGCCGTCGCGATGCTGGAGGCGTGACCGAATATTTTTGACATCAGAGTATTGAAGAGGCCCATGAAATTAACTTTCTGTTTGTGTTTGCGTTGTTGGTTACCCTGCAATCGGTTTTGTGGGTCCAGCCGGTTGGATTTATCGAAGCTCGGAACGCGCTAGTCGCCGCCGACCGCACCTCTCACTCGGAAAATGGAGGCTTTTTGGCGGTCTCTTTTGCTATCTCGGCGCGGAAGGTATCGCTCTCGACGTGTTTCGTTAGGCGGGCGCAGGAATCGTCGCGGGAAAGCCCGCCGCATCGCAGGAGCAGCGAAGGCTGCTAGAGGAGATCAGGCCGGTTTTCGCGCGTCCGGCGCTCAGCTTCTCGTTTCCGCCAGGCGGCGATCTCCGCGTGATGGCCGGAGAGAAGAACGTCAGGCACTTTCCAGCCGCGGAATTCTGCCGGGCGGGTGTAGTGCGGCGCTTCCAGGAGCCCGCCCGCGAAGCTGTCGTCCGCCGCCGATTGTTCATCGCCGAGCACCCCAGGAAGCAGCCTAACGACTGCGTCAACGAAAACGACCGCCGCGATCGCACCGTTGGTCAGGACGTAATCGCCAATCGAGATTTCGGCGTCGACCAGGTGTTCGATCACCCGATGGTCGATGCCTTCGTAGTGCCCGCAAAGAATGATGAGATGCTTCCGGGCGGAAAATTCGCGCGCCTGCGGCTGGTCAAAGCGCCGGCCTTGCGGCGTCATCAGCACGACGGTGCTCGCTTCGGTGCGGAGCGATTCGATCGCGGCGAAAATAGGCTCCGGTTTCATCACCATTCCCGGGCCGCCGCCGAAAGGCGCGTCGTCCACCACGTGATGCCGGTCGCCCGTCCAGTCGCGCAGGTTGTGGAGATAGAGATCCAGCGCGCCGGCTTCCTGGGCGCGGCCGATCATGCTTTCGCCTAACGGCACCCGGCAGACTTCAGGAAAAAGCGTGATGATGTCGACGCGCACGTTGTTATTGCTCGTCGTGTTCCGCCGGGACGGATGGCGCGGGTTCGTTGCGAAATTCGCGATGTCTTATTTTGCCACCAGCGTACGCGATGTAGCCGCCGGTTCCGAGCACGGCGAACGAACAGAGAAGAGTGAGCAGAGCGAGCGCAGTCGATGTCTTCGGCCATTTCATCGGCGCGAGAATCGCAACCGCGGCGAGGCCCGCCAGGACATAAAAACTCCAGACGAGTTCATCCGCCCGATGTTCGTGCACCTTCAGCCAAGCCTGCCCCTGGTCGTCGGACATGGAGAGCACGCGGTCGTAGCCTGCCTCGCCATAATGCACGACCGGCCACGCGATCCCTCCGCAAAAAAGGACAAGGAAAAACGTCGCAACCTGCGCCGGACGGCTGCGCTGAATCAGCGCGATGATGAGCCCGATGACCGCAACTGCGAGTCCGTAAACCGGGAGCGGATTGATCAGGACGTGAATGTATTCGGGCTGACTGAGATCCTGGCTAAGAGTCGCGAGCATGATCGTTAGATTCTAATCGCTGATTGGTTTCGCTTCCCGAATCGGCGCATATTTTTTCCAATCGTAGGCCACGAAGTGCCACCACTCGTTGCGCATCCCGTAAAATCCTCCGTGCCGCATCGCTGCCTGCAAGATCTTGAGATGCTGTTTCACCTCCGGGTCGTCGCCGTGATAATGCAGTTTCGCGGCGGGGGTGAATTCGTCGAACGCGGTCGGCATCGCCACCTCCCGGCCTTTTTTGTCGACCAGGGTGGCGTCCACTGCCACGCCCCAGCTATGGAGCGAGCCCTTGCCCGAGAGCGGATCGGCCACAAACGCGCCCTCATGCGTCCGCTTCCAGAGTTCCATCTGGGCGGCGAGCGGGCGATACGCATCCCAAATCTTGAGCCCGTAATGCCGGGCGCGCAGGAACGCCTGCGCCTTGGCGAGGCGGGCCGCGGTTCTTGGCCTAACCAGTGCCGGCATTTCCGGCGGGTAAAGCGCGTGGCCGGTGATGTTCTCGGCGGTCGCATAGCGCAACTCGACGACGATCGTCGGGTCGACCGAGCGAATGTCGATCAGGTTATCATAAGTGGGCGCGGCGAAGGCCGGAAGGGAAGAGAGGAAGAAGGAAACAGCCAAGGCCCAACCGGGGAGACCGCGGAATAAATTCATTGCGGGACCGGGGCCGGGGCCGGCGTCGGGGCGGGCGCGCCCTGCACTTTGGCGAGCCGTTGCAGGAGTAGGCGAGCGGCGCCTTCCGAGATGTCGAAATGCAAATCGAGCTTCTCGTTTTTCTGCTCCACCTTGGGCGCTTCGGTCGCGAGAACAAAGTCAGAGCCGGGGATGGCGAGCCAACGAGTCGGCTCATTTTGCAGGCTCGCCGCCCAGCTTTTCGCCTTCGCGGCGTCACCCGCTCGCACCACGAGGTGCCCTTTGCTCGGGGTGGCGAGGCTCATTTCCAGCCCGAGTAAAGTGGAGGCCTCAAGGAACACCGGCGGCAAAATCGGACTGAAAAACGTTGTCAGATCGCTTGGGATCCGCGCGACGAGACGCAGCGCGCTGCCCGGATCGAGCGTCTGGAAAAGATCGAGCAGGGGATCGGTGATCTTCAGGTCGGGCTCAGTTCCGAGCCGGACCTGGACCAGCTTGTCGACCTCGCCTAACGAACCGACGGCCAGGGTCTTCGGCCCAACGCGCGCCACCGTCACATCCGGTCGCTGCCAGATGACCAACCCGGTGACGGTGCTCTTGGTGAAGCTGTCGTCCTGCGTCAGGTTGCGGACAACCGGGGCGAGATCGCCGCGCGCTTCCACCAGGACATATTCACGATTCGGTCCGCGCTCGGCGGCGGCGAACGCGCGGGTCACGCGGCGACCGCTTTCCGCGAGGTTGAGCGCCGGGGTGCGGGCGGCGGGACCGAGCAGGCCGGTCGCGACTTTTTGCCAGAGCTCAGCCTGTTCTTTGCGCCAGCGATTGGTCAGCGCCCCTTTGTTGAACTGCTCGATATCGAGCGAAAGAATGGCCACGGTCTGTCGCGGCAGCCAATCCCGTTTCGTGGGCGATTTGGAAACGAGCGGCAGAATGATCGCGAGTAGAGCGAGGAGGGAAAAAACGGCGAAATAAAACTTCCGCAGTTCCTGTTTATCGATTTTGCCCGAGAGCTCAGCCAGTTCCTTCTTGTGCTCGGCGTGTCGATCGACCGCGGCGCGGCGTTGTTGCACTTCGGTCAGGAGATGCGGCGCGCTCGGCGGGGCGATCCCTTGCGAAGCGAGGTGGCGCCCGATGTTGAGATAGGCCGGGTTCTTTTTTTCTTCGACCGTCTGGTGCTTCTGGCGCGCCTCTTTCACTTCCTCCTGCTGGGCGCGGGCGCCTTCGTTCAAGTCTCGATCGCGCGCTTCAAATTCAGCCCGCACGCGCGCGCTGTTTTTCTCGGCTTGCGCGACGCGCACCTCGGCCGCCTTCAGTTTTTCGTCTGCCTTCCGGCAGGCATCGGCACTCCCGAGCCGGGCCTGCGACATCTCGTTTTTCTCGCGGGGCAGCCGGGCCCGTTCCGAGCTGAGCCGATCCAGTTGTGCGGCCAGATCGGCCGGCGGCGGATCAGTTTCCTGCAAAGTTGAAACTTTCTTCAACAATTCGCGGTCGGCGGCGTCGTTTTCCGAAAGCCGGCGATCGACCGTCGCCAGTTCCTTTCCACAGCGTTCGGCCGTCGCATTGGCGGCGTCGCGCTCTTCTACCAGCGAACGGGTTTCCTCTTCGAGCCTGGCCAGCGCGGCCGCCTGTTCCTTGGAATTTTCCTGGCGCTGCGCGTCGATCTGTTTGAGGGCTTCTTCGATCTTCGCGATCTGGCCCGCGACCTCTTTTTGTTCCTGCTCCAGTTTCTTGAGGGCGACGATTTCGTTGCGCACCTCCGGGAATTTGGCCGCTTCCGCCGTCCCTTCGCGCCCGAGCGCGATCTCCGACTTTTGCAGGAGCCGCTTTTCGTGTTTGAGCGCCATGCGGGTTTTTTGCCGGCGCACCTTTAGCGTCATCTCCCGCAGCCCGGTGGAAATAAAACTCACGAGATAAAGTAAGCGCAGTTACTCTTCCGCGCTGCCTAACTTTGCCAGGACGCTGAAATCCTCCAGCGTGGTGGTGTCGCCAGTGACCGTCTTGCCGCTCGCGATTTCCTTGAGCAGACGGCGCATAATTTTGCCGCTGCGGGTTTTCGGCAACGCCTCGGCGAAACGGACTTCATCCGGTTTCGCGATCGCGCCGATGTGCTGGCCGACGTGGCGGCGCAGCTCTTCCTTCAGGCTGGGCGTCGGTTTGACACCGCTCTTCAGCGTCACAAAAACGACCACGCCCTGGCCCTTTAGTTCATCCGGGCGCCCCACGGCGGCGGCTTCCGCGACCTGGGGATGACTAACGAGTGCGCTTTCGATTTCGGAGGTGCCGAGGCGATGGCCGGCGACGTTGAGCACATCATCAATCCGGCCCACGATCCAGAAATAGCCGTCCTTGTCGCGCCGCGCGCCGTCGCCGGTGAAGTAATTATTTTTAAACTCGCTCCAGTACTGTTTTTTGTAGCGCGGCTTGTCGCCGTAAATCGAGCGCAGCATCGCCGGCCAGGGTCGCCTGATAATCAGCTTTCCGCCGACATTCGGCGGCACTTCTTTTCCTTTAGCATCGACGACCGCGGCGTCGACGCCGAAGAAGGGCAGGGTCGCGCTCCCGGGCTTGGTCGGGATCGCCCCCGGCAGCGGCGTGATCATGATCGCGCCGGTCTCGGTTTGCCACCAGGTATCGACGATCGGGCAACGGCCGCCGCCGATCGTCTTGCGATACCACATCCAGGCCTCGGGATTGATCGGCTCGCCCACTGTGCCTAACAATCGCAGCGACGAGAGGTCGTGTTTTTTGACCCACTGGTCGCCCCAACGAATGAACGCCCGGATCGCGGTCGGCGCCGTGTACAGAATACTGACCGCGTATTCCTCGATGATCCGCCAAAAACGATCCGGTTCGGGCCAGTTCGGCGCGCCTTCGTACATGAGCGTCGTCGCGCCGGCGGCGAGTGGGCCGTAAACGACATAGCTGTGGCCGGTGACCCATCCGACGTCGGCGGTGCACCAATAAATATCGTCCTCGCGCAGATCGAAAACGTATTTCGAAGTGCTGTGGATACCGACGAGATAACCGCCGGTCGTGTGCAGAATTCCCTTCGGTTTTCCGGTCGAGCCGCTGGTGTAGAGGATGTAGAGCGGATGCTCGCTCGCGAGTGCCACCGGCGGGCAATGGGCATCGACATATTCCAGCTCGCGATGCCACCAGACATCGCGCCCTTGCTCGATATGGACGTCGTTTCCGGCACGCCGGAAAACGATCACGCGCTTGATCGTCGTCTCGCCCTTGAGCGCTTCGTCGACGTTATGCTTGAGGGGAACGATCGCCCCGCGCCGATAGCCGCCATCGGCCGTGATGACGGCGGTCGCGCCGCAGTCGGCGATCCGGTCGCGAATGCTGTCCGCGCTGAAACCGCCGAAAACAACCGAATGCACCGCGCCGATCCGCGCGCAGGCCAGCATCGCGATCGCCGCCTCGGGGATCGTCGGCAGGTAAATGATAACGCGATCGCCTTTCCGAATCTTGTTTCGCTTCAGCACATTGGCGAAACGGCAGACGTCGCGATGCAGTTGCTGGTAGGTGAGAACGCGTTTCTCGCCCGGCTCGCCTTCCCAGATGATGGCGGCCTTGTTCCGCCGCGGTCCCTGCAGATGGCGGTCGAGGCAGTTCTCCGCGAGGTTGAGTTTCCCGCCGACGAACCACTTCGCAAAGGGCGGTTTCCATTCGAGGACCTTTTTCCAGGGCTTTTGCCAGGTCAGCTCGCGTGCTTCACGGGCCCAGAATTTCTCTGGCTGTCGAATCGAATCCCGATGCATCCGGCGATACTGCTGGAGACTTCCGACGAGGGCTTTGGCGGCAAAGCTGCGGGCCGGTTTGAAGACGCGGGTTTCTTTGAGGTGGGACTCGATATTTTTTTCCATGAGCGCTAAGGCAGGCTAACAAGCGGCTCCGGGCGGCTCAACGCAAAGTTCGCGCGTGGTGTGCGGGAGGGTTTCCTCCGGGGAGCACGGGCTGCCAACCCGTCGTTGGAGGCAGTCTGCCTCCAACATTCTGCGCAGGGTAAAACCCGAGGTTTCTTCCAGAGCGTCGCCGCCATCTGGCATCCATGCGAGTTGCGCTGCGCGCAAACGTGTCTGGCTGGCAGCCAAACACGGACGGGCTGGCAGCCCCGTGCTACCCGGAGTTGCTTCGTCAGCGCGGTCAAACTGCCATTTGAGTTCTGATCGTGCCCGGCGACTATCGAGAATGAGCCAACACGTTTACAAGAAAATTGAGCTGGTGGGTTCCTCCACGACGAGCATCGAGGATGCGGTCCAGAACGCGATTTCTCTGGCGGAGAAGACGATTCGCCACATGCGCTGGTTCGAGGTGGTCGAAACGCGCGGGCACATCGAGGAGAACAAGATCAATCACTGGCAGGTAACGGTGAAAGTTGGGTTCACCCTCGATCAATAGCGCGCGAACCCCCGGCGGCGTCGGGCGGATCGACTACTCGTCTTTCGTCGCCTGATACAGCTTCATCGCGCCGTAGATCAGAACTGCTGGCTTGAAAGCCATCAGAAAGAGACGCAGGAACGCGCCCAGGATCCGGAAGATGGGCAGCCGATCGAGAATAAATCCGGCCGCCACACCGTAGAGCAGCGAACGGGTCGGGTTGGCCCGCACAAAGTCTTCGGTTTGCGAGATGATTTCATCCCACTGGTCCTTGGTGTACTGAAGCCCTCGTTCGGCGATATCCCCGGAAGCTCCGGTCATTTGTTCCGTGTCCATATAAGTATCTTTCGGATGTTGACGGCCTTTTGCGCGTCCCGAAATGACTAGCGCAATATCATCCAAATCGAGCGAGCTGCTACTCCGGGAGGAAAATCGGGCAGCTTCGCTGTCGCCTGGAAGGTCCCGGCGCGCCGGCTGGCCTTGAGACAGAAGCGCCCCATCACTTCGAGTGCGCGCTCGTTCAGCCGGGTGCAATTGGTCGAAAGCAGGATTTTCGCGTCGCGCTCCGCCACTTCCAGCGCGGAGAGGAGCAGCTTGTCGAAATCGTGCTCGACCTGCCAGGCGCGCCCGGTTCGCGAGCGGGAAAAAGTCGGCGGATCGAGAATGATCATGTCGAAGCGCTCGCCCTTTCGCGCCAGCCGCGGGAGCACGGAAACAACGTCGTCCGCCATGAATCGGTGCCGCTCGGTCGCGAGGCGGTTGAGCATAAAGTTCTCGCGCCCTCGACTGAGCGATTTCTTGGAAAGATCAATGCTCAGCGTTTCCGCACCCGTCATTCCGGCGACGACGGAAAACGCGCAGGTATAGGCGAAACAATTCAACATCCGGCGCGGGGCGCCGCGCCTGACGAACCGGCGATTCTCGCGTTGATCAAGAAACAACCCGGTCGAATAGCCGGCCCCGAAATCCAAGCCATAACAAACGCCGCGTTCCAGGACGGTCGTCTGCAGCGACTCCTCCTTCGTTCCCAAGAGGAGGACCGGCGGATTGCGTTCGGCATTTTGTTTAGGCAGAAAACGGCCGAAGACCCGTTGAAACGGCTGATTGGCGAGCCTGGCCCACTCGTCCAGTTCGTGCAGGATTTCCTCACGCGCCGCCGCGGTCTTGTAGGAAACGAGCGCGTCCCCGCCGTAGCACTCGGCCCAGCCTTCCGGCTTGGTGCAGAGACGGTAGGCGGCGGTGTTTTCCGCGGCAAAATCGCGCACCATCCCGAAATCGATCCAATCTCTCATTTCTCCCTCCGCCTGCGTCTTGCCGCGGGAACCTCCCGCGTTAGAGTCAGGGCGATTAGTCCTGCGCCGGTATTCTCAGGCGGTTTCCTTTGAAAAAGCAACAGATCACGGTGCGCATTCCTGCCACCACTTCGAATCTCGGCCCCGGCTTTGATTGCCTCGGCGTAGCCCTGCAGCTCTATAATTTCGTCACCGTGGCGCGCGCCGAACGGCTCGAGGCCGGGACCATGGCGCAACAGGCGGCGCGCCGATTCTTCAGCGCAGCCCAGTGTGAGCCGTTCGCGTTTTCCTGCACTGTCGCCGGCGAAGTGCCGCGCTCGCGCGGGCTCGGGAGCAGCGTCACCGTCCGGCTCGGCGTCCTCCACGCTCTCAACGCGCTGGTCGAACATCCGCTCAAGCGTGCGCAGATTTTTGGTCTCTGCGCCGAGCTCGAAGGCCATCCCGACAACGCCGCTCCGGCCGAATTTGGCGGCTTTGTGGTGGCGCGAAATAATCGCCACCAGAAATTCCCGATCGATCCCAGGCTTCGCTTCGTCCTTCTCATTCCGGCCTTTGAAATCAAGACGGCGGAAGCGCGGCGGGTATTGCCTGACGAAATCAATCGCTTGCGTGCGGTCGAGTCCTGCGGCAACGCCTGTCTTATCACGGCCGCTCTCGCCAGCGGTCACTACGAGACTTTGCAAGGAGCCCTGATCGATCATCTGCACCAGCCTTTTCGAGCAAAGTTCGTTCCCTTTCTCGATCGTGTCATCGCGGCGGCGGAAAAGGCCGGCGCGCTCGGCGGTTTTCTAAGTGGTTCAGGCTCGACCATTGCCTGTCTTACGCTTCGCTCCCCCGAGAAGGTCGCGGCCGCCATGCTCCAGGCTTCCGGTTTATCCGGCGCCGAGACGCGCGTCGTGGCGGCCGATAACGACGGCGCGCACATTGTCATTCCCGTTCTCGCTCCCGATGCGCCGCTGGCTTGAAAACCTCGAGCAGTTCGCGATCGACGTTATCCTCGGCCGTCGCCACGGAGCTCGCGCCACGCTGCTGCGCGGACTCCTTTTTTTGCTGTCGTTAGTCTACGCCCGCCTCGTCCAGTTGCGGCTCTTTCTTTATCGCAAACGCATCCTGCGCGAGCGCGCTCTGGGTTGTCTCGTCATCAGCATCGGCAACCTGACTGTCGGCGGCACCGGCAAGACGCCGATCGTGGAGAAATTTGCGCGCGCCCTGCAGGCGGGCGGAAGGAGCGTCGCCATCCTCAGCCGTGGCTACAAAAGTGTCCCCAAGCCTTCCCAACGCACCTGGCTCGATCGTCTCCGCGGGGTGGCGCCCGATCCGCCGCGCATCGTCTCCGACGGCCAATCGCTCCTGCTCGATTCGCTGACCGCGGGCGACGAGCCCTACATGCTGGCGAACAACCTGAAGGACGTGATCGTGCTGGTCGACAAAGACCGGGTGAAGAGCGGGCTGCACGCTATTCGCGAGATGAAAGCCGACACTTTGCTTCTCGACGACGGCCTGCAATATCTCCACCTCAAGCACCGGCTCGACATCGTCCTGATCGATCGGCAGGCGCCGTTTGGGAACGAATTGCTCCTCCCGCGCGGGACCCTGCGCGAGCCGCCGCGGAATCTGCGCCGGGCCAGCTACATTTTCATCACCAAGAGCACGGGCGAGCCTAACGACGAGCTGATCGCCCGCATCCGGCGCTACAATCGCACGGCCGAGATCATCGAATGCTCCCACCAGCCGCTTTATTTGCAGGATGTCTACACTGGCGAAAAGCTGCCGCTCAATCGCCTGACCGACACCTACATCGGTTCCTTTTGCGGAATCGCAGCGCCGGAAAGCTTCGAGGACGGCCTGCGCAAACTCGGAGCCAGGATCGAGCTGGCGAAACGTTTTACCGATCACCACCGCTACAGCGAGGCGGAGCTGCAGAGCTTCATCAACCGCTGCCTTCGACGCGACGTGGACATGATTGTGACGACCGAAAAAGATGCCGTCCGTTTCCCCCGCCTAACGAAACCGGAAGTCCCGATCTATTTTCTCCGGGTCGAGATTTTGATCCTGAGCGGACACGAAACCTGGGAACACTGCGTCGCGCGCATCTGTCAGCCGCAGCCGATGCTTTCGCCGGAACGGTTTTTTTCTTAACCACGGATTGCACGGATGACACGGATCAGGGGAAAGGTAGCCCTGCCGTCTTTCCTATCCGTGAAATCCGTGTAATCCGTGGTTTAGCAATGAGCAAGAAAACCCAATTGGTGGTCGCAAACCGCACTCTCGCGGTCTCGAATCTCGACAAGGTCCTCTGGCCCAAGGCCGGCTTCACCAAGGGCGAGATGATCCACTATTACATTCAGATCGCGCCCGTTCTGCTCCCTCATCTGAAGGACCGCCCCCTGACGATGAAGCGCTACCCAAATGGCGTCGACGCCGAGTTTTTCTACGAAAAGAATTGCCCGACGCATCGGCCGAACTGGGTCAAGACGGCCAGGGTCTGGAGCGAAGGCAACAATCGCGACATGCATTATTGCCTGGCCCAGGATCTCCCCACGCTCGTCTGGGCGGCAAACCTGGCCGACATCGAGCTGCACACTTCGCTCTCGCGCAAAAAAAATGTGACCAAGCCGACGATGATGGTCTTCGATCTTGATCCCGGTGCGCCAGCCGACATCGTGCAGTGCTGCCAGGTCGGGCTTTGGCTGCGCGAAATTCTCGAGACGATGAAGTTAAGAAGTTTTGCGAAAACTTCCGGCTCCAAAGGCCTGCAGCTTTACGTCCCGCTCAACACCTCGGTCACCTACGACCAGACTAAAGCCCTCTCGCACGCTCTCGCCGAGTTCTTGGAGCGCGAGCATCCGAAGCTGGTTGTTTCGAAGATGGCGAAGGCGTTGCGGACGGGAAAAATCTTTGTCGATTGGAGCCAGAACGACGAACACAAGACGACCATCTGCGTTTACTCGCTGCGGGCGAAAGACGAGCCGACCGCTTCGACCCCGGTGACGTGGGAAGAAGTGGAAGAGACGGTGAAAAAAAAGAAGGCGAAGCAGCTTGTCTTTCACTGTGAACAAACCCTCAAGCGAGTGGAAAAGATAGGCGATCTCTTTGCCGAGGTCGAGACGCTCAAGCAAAAGCTGCCGAAGAAATGGGAGCTCTAGGGTGGCGCAAGCTTCCAGCTTGCGTGCCGGGCGAAGGCGAGCCGCAACCCCCGGTCCGTATTTGACTTGCCTATTTTCCTCCAGCCGAATAAAAGCGCCGCATGCCCCCGACGTTCGGCACCGATACCACGCGCGAAGGCTTGTTCGCCTCCACTCGCTGGACGATGGTCCTCGACGCCGGGGAATCGCAAACACCCCCTGACCAGGCGCTGAGCGCGCTGTCGGAACTGTGCCGCATTTATTGGCGACCAATCTTCCTGTTCCTCCGACGCCAGGGCTCAAACCCAGACGATGCGCAAGACCTGACGCAAGGCTTTTTCGCTCATCTGATCGAATCACGCGCCTATGCCCGAGCCGATCCAGATAAGGGACGCTTCCGTTCCTTTCTGCTCGGCGCCCTTAAACATTTCGTGGCCCACGAGCGCGCCCACGACCGGACGCAGAAGCGCGGCGGAGGCATGATCCTGGCGCAGCTCGACACGGCCGCGATCGCCGAGGCGGACGCACGATCCGTGGGCTCGCAGGTCTGGAGCGCCGAGCGTGTTTACGAACGTGAATGGGCAGAGACGCTGCTCCGGCAGGCGCTGGATCGGCTGGCTGAGGAATGCGCGCTCGCGGGAAAGGATGAGCTGTTCAAGCAGTTGAACTCACACCTTTCGGTCTCCAGCGAAGCGGCCGTTCCCTATGAAGAAATGTCTCTCCGACTGGGCCGGCCCGTCACAACGCTGCGCAGCGATGTGGCCCGGCTGCGCTCGAGGTATCGCGCGATTTTGCGCGAGGAAGTGGGTGGCACCGTGGCCGAAGCGTCCGAGGTTGACGCGGAGCTGCGACATCTTTGCGAAGTCCTGGCGGCGGATTAATGCAGGCACAGGCTACGAGCGTGGCGGTGTGTCCTGAGTGCGGGACACGGCTGGAGGGAGGATTCTCCCGCAATCTCGGGCGCTGCATGATTTGCCTGCTGCGCGTCGGATTTGACGGCGCGGAAGAACCTGACGAAGCCCCGCTTTCTCCCGTAGCGGATCGACTCGGGAACTACAGGATCGAGCGCCACGACGACGGGACGGCTTGGGAATTGGGACGTGGCGCGATGGGAGTCACGTATCGCGCGCTCGATACCACATTGCAGCGTCCGGTCGCGCTTAAGCTTATCGCTTCGGAATGGGTGAAGCGCGGAGCGGAAGCGCGGGAGCGGTTCATGCGCGAAGCGCGCACGGCTGCATCTTTGCGGCATCCAAATGTCGCGACCGTTTACCATTTCGGCATCCGCGAAGAGAACGGGCAGTGCTTCTGCGCGATGGAACTTGTGGAAGGCGAAACGCTGGAGATGCGTGTTCGCCGGACCGGGCCGCTCGACGCGCTCACGACCATCGACATCGCCTTGCAGGTCAGCAGCGCACTGGCCGCAGCGGAAAAGCAAGGCCTCGTGCACCGGGATTTGAAGCCGGCGAATCTGATGTTCGTCGCCGAGGCTCCGGATGCGAACGATTCGAGTCCCGGCAAAGCCGAAAAAGCCGAGACCGTGGTAAAGGTGATCGATTTCGGCGTGGCGAAAGCACTTGTCGAAAAGCCGGATGCGATGGGCTTAACGCACGGAGGATTTGTCGGCACGCCGGCTTTCGCGAGTCCAGAGCAATTCACCGATGCGTCAGTGGGCGTTCGGTCGGACATCTATTCGTTAGGCGCAACTCTCTGGTATCTGCTCACCGGCGACAGGCCCTTCCAGGGCGCGACCATCGAACAGATTCGCGCGAGCCAGCACTCGAAAGCTCTGCCCATCGAACAGCTGAAGGCAGCACGCGTTCCGAAGCGTTTCATTTCGCTGCTCGTGTCGATGCTCGCGGCCGAACCGGCAGCGCGCCCGGATGTCCGTGCACTCACGTTGCAATTGCAAGATTGCCGCGCACAGATCCTCGATCGCTGGAAAGCGGCGCGTCGATTGGCTCTAGCGGCCGGTCTCGTCGGGATGGCGGCTGCGGCCTTCGTGCTATCTCCTCGCTGGCACAACCGAGCCACATCCCAGAGCGCGGCGCCCGCGAATGTTTCGGAGAAAAGCGTCGCTGTGCTTCCGTTCGAAAACCTAAGCGAAGACAAGAATAGCGCCTATTTCGCAGGCGGCGTGCGTGATGGAATTCTTGCCAAGGTCGCGCAAGTGCGCGGGCTGAAGGTGATGGCGCGGAGCTCGACGAAGAAAAATGAAAGCCGCCCCGCTAATCTGCGAGAACTTGGTTCTCGGCTGGGAGTTGAAACTTTTCTCGCCGGTAGCGTGCAGAAGGTGAGCGAGGATATCGTGATCGATCTCCAATTGGTCGAC
>JACCZO010000475.1 GCA_013695925.1 Chthoniobacterales bacterium | reverse complement strand
ATTCATCTTCCAATGAACGTCGCACCGTTTGAATGCAGAACTCTCGGAACGTGGCGTGGGGCTCTGGGTTCGGAACACGAGCGCTGAGCGGAATAGGTAAGCCCGAATCGATTTTGATCGGGAGCCGCAGCTTCCGCGCGACTCGCAGACAGTCCCGATGGTCAAAGCGCATGAGGATTTCCGCTCCTCCCATGACCGACAGACATGCTTCTCCGAATCTATCTTCGAGCAGGTAAGGCCAAACGTCGTCCAGTTCTGCAAAGACCACGTGAGAGCACGACCAGCGCTCAAATGCGGTGGCGACACGCATGACTTGGCGCATGAACTCATCGCCTCCGTTGTAGCACTCGCTCAGGTTGAGGCTGGGTTCGGTCGCCGCGCGTTTCTTTGCTTCGAGGCATAACGAAGTCGCTGCTCCGAGAAGAGCGGCAGGATCGGCGGAAAAGTCTTCGAGGGTGCCCATGACAGGCATGAATACCTGGCCAGGTACCGTTCTGAGAACCAGCTTTATTTTTTGCCCTGCCTCCTACACCCTCAGAAATGGCCGCAGGCAAACGCTGGACGCGTGACGAGTTGCTCGTCGCGCTGAATCTCTATCACAAGCGTACCTTCGGCCAGTTACACGCGCGTCAGCCGGTGATCATCGTACTGGCAGAGAAGCTGGGGCGCGGCGCGAATAGCTTGGCATTGAAACTCGTCAACTTTGCGTCGCTCGATTCGGCTTTGAAACTGCGCGGCATCAAAGGAATGGCGGGAGCCAGCGCACTCGATCGCGCGGTCTGGCACGAATTCCACGAGCACCTAAATGAAGCCGCGCCTGAGAGCGAGCAGGCGATCCGGAGTCTATTTGGCGTCCCAGAAAACGCGGAGCTGGAATTTCTGCCGAAGGAAGGCGTGCGCATTCGCAAACGGCCAACTGGCGCAACCGAAGCGATCGTGTCAACCAAGGTGCGGCGGGGTCAGGAGTATTTTCGAGAGGCAGTGATCAATAATAGCGGTGGTGTCTGTAGTGTGACCGGTCTTGCTATCCGCGAATTGCTGATCGCTTCGCACATCCTACCGTGGGGCGCGCACCCGCAACACCGGCTCGATGTTCGGAACGGCCTGAGCCTGTCACGGCTCCATGACGCGGCTTTCGATCGAGGCTTAATTGCGTTCGACAAGGAGCTCCGTCTTCTGCTTTCCATTCGGCTTAAGAAAGAATTACCGCAGAGAACAGTCGCCGAGAATTTCGCGGCGTTCGAAGGTCATACGCTTCATTTCCCCGACGACGCCGTGCTGCCCGAAGCATCGTTCCTCGCCGAACATCGCCTGAGGATTTTCAGCAAACGCTAGATGACCACCGTCGACGGCGGCCTGTGCTGCTGAATCTGTCGCTCGTGTCGCTCAACGGGGGTGCGCCATTTCAGGTTGTCGTCAAACTCGCGCAACTCTTCGATCTCGCCGGTCGCCGCTGGAGGTTGCCTGAGTTGCCCCACGTGCAAAAGCTTGTGCCGTTGCTTTGGTTTGATGGGCAGTCGGAGGAGGCGGCGTTGCAATTGCGGAACTCGGCCGTAACGGATGCGAAGCAACGGCCGGGCTTTCAATGCGGATTGCGGAAGTGGCCCCCGGCCGGCGGCTCGGTGATGACGATCGCGGTTGAGCTGGTCGTCGATTTGCTGGCGAAGAACGGCGTGGTTGCCTTAATTCTTCCTCGAATGCCTCCCGAATTACGCGTCGCGCTTTGCACGTGGCCTTTGACCCGGAAGAGTCTGCGCGAGATCGGGGCGCTGCTGCCGGAGGACGATGCGCAATTGCTCGTCTGGATCGAGGAAGCGATGAAGCGGGCGGATTCGGACGAGATGGTGAAGCTGCTTTACGCCGCGGCGATTGCGGGCCGGAAGTTGCCCGCCAGCCTGATCGCGGAACATGGTCTGGGGTGGGGTCGGGTCGACCGACGAACAAGCGCATTAGATCCCGCGCCGCCTGGATGGCGGTGCGCACGTCTTTGAGCAGTGTGCGGGGCACCAAGCCGAGAGGGCTCTTTCGGATAAGCCCAGGCACTCTACGGAAGAGCGAAGACGGCGCGGTAGCGGGGAGCTTTGTTACGCTCGAGAGCGTAGAGGAAAGTTCGTTTCTCGCGGTCGATCTCCAGGGTCCAGATGTTGGTGGCGGCTTCCGGAATGAGGGCGGCGGTCTCTTCGTCGGCGGGGAATTGCTGGCGCGTCGCGGTACCGTCGTTGGTCGCCCAGCCGCCGTAGTTGGTTTGCTTGTCGGGAGTGCCGTCGGGATGGCGGTGGTCGTGCTTGAGGCGCAGACCC
>JACCZO010000451.1 GCA_013695925.1 Chthoniobacterales bacterium | reverse complement strand
GTCACGCTCTGGTTGTCGGGAAGCTTCGCCATGCTCGTGCTGGCTTTCGCCATTCGCGGCTTGAAGGAATTTGGCGACCCCGCGCGCAAGGCGCTCATCATCGGCTACAGCGACCCGTCGCGGCGCGGGCAGATGATCGGCGCGTATTACCTGGTGCGCGACCTGATCGTGAGCGCGGCGGCCCTGCTCGGCGCGCTGCTTTGGAAATTTGGCCCGGGCATTAATTTCGTCACCGCCAGTGTGCTGGGAGCGCTCGGGACGATCTATTATTTCGTCACGATGCGGCGTGAACCGTTGCCGGGGGCTTGAAATTCCTGGAGCCTAGGGGGTTCGAACCCCTGACCTCCTCAATGCCATTGAGGCGCTCTACCAACTGAGCTAAGACCCCGCGGGAGAAGCCGGATTTTCGAGTCTCGGATGCCGTTTTGCAACGAGAAGTTACTCCGGCTCGACGAGGGCATGAATGAGCACCGGCTGTTGCTTTCCTTTGACCGCAACTTCGCCGAGCCGGCGAGTCCGAAAGCTCGGCGTGCTTTCGCGCAGGCTGGCATCGCTCACGATGATGTCGGTGTCGTACCCGGGATTGCGGGTGAGCGATTGCAGACGCGAGGCAACGTTCACCGCATCTCCGATGACCGTGTAATTGTAGCGTTCCGGCGAACCGACGTTCCCCGCCACGACCGTGCCGGTGTGAATCCCGACGCCGAAGCCGAGGGTGAATCCTTTGGGCCGAAATACCCGCTCGTTCAATTCCGCGAGAGCGCTGCGCATCTCGAGCGCAGTGGTGCAGGCCTGCGCCGCCTGGTCGGACATTTCCAACGGCGCGCCGAAAAGCGCCATCAACGCGTCGCCGACATATTTGTCGATCACCCCGCCATGGGCATCGACGATCTGGCTCATCGCCGTGAGGTAGGCGTTGAGCATTTCGAGCAACTCCGCCGGCTCCAGCGCCTCGCTCAGCGGCGTGAAATTGCGCAGATCGGAAAAAAGCACCGTGACCTTTTTCTCTTCCCCGCCGAGGACCAACTGGCGTCGGGTCAACTCCGCCGCGATCGCGGGTGAGGTCACTTTCCCGAGGAGATCGCGCACCTGGTCGCGCTCGGCGAGCCCGGCGGTCATGTGTTGAAAAGAGCGGGCCAGCAGGCCAAGTTCGTCGGCTCGACCGAGGTCCTGGCCGGGCGCCGAAATGTAATCGCCGGCCTCGACGCGTCGCGCATTTTCCGCCAGACGCAAAACAGGGCGGCTGAGCGAACTGGCGATCCCACCGACCGCCAGGACCGAAAGAAGCAACCCGGCGAGCGCGACCACGAGAAGGACGCCTTCCAAGGCGCGAAAGGGAGCGAGCTCCTCCTCGAGATTGCGCTGCAAGGCGACTGCGGCGTGTCCGTTCCGAACTTCGAGCCGCTCCAGCAGCGTCAGATAGCGAGTTTTTCCGACGACGATATTTTCGACTTCCGCCCTCCGCGCGGCGCGCTCCAGCGCGGCGAGCAACGGCGGGCGGGCCGAAGGGTCGAAGGTCGAAGCGAGCATTGCCCAGGGCGGCGCCCCGCTTTTTTGATCGAGAAAGGAAACGGACTGTTTCGTTAGGCCGCCGAGTTCTTTCGCGAAGGCGTCGTCGATGCGGAAACCGAGGCAAATCCAGGCGATCGGCTCCGGCGCGAGTAAAGGGACGATGACCACGGCGTAGAGATTTCCATCGCGCAACATCAGTCCGCGTGCTTCGAGCGAGGGATCCTCCTCGGCCGCGGTGATTAGCCCGGGGAGGTCGAAGGCCGAACCGTCGCGCTGCGGCTGGTCGCTATTGTAGAGAACCTGTTTCTCCAGCGAAACCAGCACCATGAAGCTGGCCCGGATGCGGTCGCGCCAGTTCTGCATCGCGAGGCGCATGGTGGCGCGATCGTCGGCGCTGCTGCTGAAAGCCTGCTTGAATCCGTAATCGTAGGCCAGGAGCCGCGCCTGCTCGTTCAATTCATCGAGGCGGCGCTCCGTCAGGGTGGCAAAGATGCGCGAACCGGCGTGCAGATTCTCTTCGATCTGGCGGGTGGCGTGGCGTCGATTGGCCTCGAGAACGATGAAAAAACTGGCCGCCAACACGA
>JACCZO010000366.1 GCA_013695925.1 Chthoniobacterales bacterium | reverse complement strand
GGGACGCTGTCCCCGGTCGGCGCGAAGCTCGGGCTTCGAAACCGGGGACAGCGTCCCCGGCTACAACCCTGGTCGATCGCTGGATCCTCGGGTGCCTCCAGGAAGTGATCGAAGAATGCCGCGCGGCTTATGCGGCATATGAATTTCACAAGGTGTACCACACGCTTAACCAATTCTGCGCGGTCGACCTGAGCAGTCTTTACGTCGACATCACCAAAGACCGGATGTATTGCGACGCGCCCGATTCTCCCCGCCGCCGCTCCACTCAGATGGCGATGCACCAGATCTTCGACGCCCTTTGCCGGTTGCTCGCACCGATCCTCGCCTTCACCGCCGAGGAAGCGTGGGGTTATCTCGGCCGCAACGGCTCGGTCCACCTGCAACTGTTTCCCGAACCGCAGGGCAACCTGCGTGATGCGGTCGTTAGGGAAAACATCGAAAAACTGCTCCAACTGCGCGGAGTGATCGGCCAGGCGATCGAAAAAGCGCGCCAGGAAAAGCTCATCGGCAACGCCCTCGAAGCGGCGGTCGTTCTGCGCTGCGACGAACGTTTCGCCACTTCCATTCCCCGCGAAGAACTCGAAGAATTCTTCATCCTGAGCGACCTGAAAATCGAACCGGCGGAGGAACCAGGCGCCAGCGTCACTCTCACGCCTAACAAGAAGTGCGCACGTTGCTGGCGTCATCGCGAGGCCGTCGGCACGATCGCCGCCCATCCCGATTTGTGCGAGCGCTGCGCCGCGGTCGTGGAGTCCCGATGAGACTTTTCTTCTACCTCACCCTCCCACTTTACCTCCTCGATCAGGTCACGAAGTTTCTCGTCCTCCGCTTCATCGATCCCTCCGAGCCGCGCGTCGTCTTCCCCGATTTTTTCACCCTCGTTCACGTCACCAACACCGGCGCGGCCTTCGGTTCCTTTCGCAACAACAACGGTTTCTTTATCGCCCTCTCCTGTGTTGCGCTCGTCGTCGTCGTCTTTCTTCTCTTTCGCAAGGAACAACCGCGCGATCCGTGGCGTCGGGTCGCCCTCGGCCTCCTGCTGGCCGGCGTGCTCGGGAATCTCACCGATCGCCTTCTCCAGGGTCACGTCATCGATTTTCTCCTCTTCGATTTGCACCTCCCCTTCGCTCATCCCTGGCCGGCATTTAATGTCGCCGATTCCTGTATCTGCATCGCGGTCGTCTGCTTCATGATCTATTCCTTTCGCGACGCCCGGGCCCAGAAAGCTACGGCTTCGCCCTGACCGCGGGCCGGCCTCGACAGCCCGCGGGTCAACAGCCACGTTAGGTTGTGAGTTCGAGCACGCCGATGGAAGCCACCGCCCGCTCACTCGTCGACCGGCTGCGAGGAACCGGGCACCTCGCCTACTTCGCCGGCGGCTGCGTGCGCGACCTCGTCCGCGGCCAGACACCCAAAGACATCGATATCGCAACCGATGCGCGCCCGGAAGAAGTCCAGAAAATATTCCGGCGCACCTACGCAGTCGGGGCCCATTTCGGCGTCGTCGTCGTGCTCGAGAACGACCAGCAATTCGAGGTTGCGACCTTTCGCTCCGACGGCGCCTACCTGGATGGGCGCCACCCGGTTGAAGTCAATTTCTCCTCGCCCGAGGAAGACGCGCGCCGCCGCGATTTCACGATCAACGGGATGTTTTACGATCCGCCTAACGATGCCGTGATTGACTTCGTCGGCGGGCGCCAGGACCTCGCCGCCCGGCTCGTTAGGGCGATCGGCGATCCGGCGCAACGTTTCGCCGAGGACCGGCTCCGCCTGCTGCGCGCGATCCGTTTCGCCACTGCGCTCGGGTTTGAGATCGAGCCCGCGACCTGGAAGGCGATCTTACAGGTCGCTCCCACCATTGTGCAGATCAGTGCCGAGCGAATCCGGGAAGAACTGGTCCGGATTTTCCTTTCCCCGCAGCGGACGCGGGGCTGGGACCTGCTCGATGCGAGCGGACTGATGAAACAGATCCTGCCGGAACTGGAGGCGATGAAAGGCTGCGAACAACCGCCTCAATTCCATCCGGAAGGCGACGTCTTCCAGCACACCCGGATCATGCTCGGACTTTTGCCTAACGAACCCTCGCTTCCGCTCGTCCTGAGCGTTCTCTTTCACGATATCGGCAAGCCACCGACCGCGAGCGTCGATCCCGAGGGCCGGATCCGCTTCAACGGCCACGACCGCATCGGCGCGGAAATGACCGAGGCCCTCATGGAACGGCTGCGCTTCTCGCGCGCCGAGATCGAGGCCACCGTCGAGGCCGTCCGCCAGCACATGGTTTTCAAGGACGTGCCCAACATGCGGGTCTCGCGGCTGAAACGTTTTATGGCCCGTCCGACCTTTGCCGACGAACTGGAACTGCACCGGGTCGACTGCGCGAGCAGCCATGGAATGCTCGACAACTACGAGTTCCTCCGCCAGAAGCGGGAAGAATTCGCCAGCGAACCGATCATCCCACCGCCCCTCCTCACCGGCCACGACCTGATCGCCCTCGGCCTGAAGCCTGGCCCGCATTTCGGCGAGATTCTGGAGGCGGTCGAGACCCGGCAACTGGAAGGGGAGCTGCGCGACCGAGACGAAGCCCTCTCCTGGGTGAAGCGAAAATACCCGTTAGGCGAGGCCTAACGGGCATTTCACTAGAACCGAATCAGTCGACGGTCGTTACGGCAAGGCCGTGCCGGACCTGGATTTCACGAGACCGATATCGCCGCTGTTGAGCGTGCCGTCCACGGTCACATCCGAGCGGAAGTTGGTGATGTCCACCGTCTGCCCGGAACGCGACTTGGTCTGACTGATATCGGCGGAGTTAACGGAGCGGTCAGCAGTCGATGATGAAAGATTCAACGCGGCGGGTGCAGGCCTGCGCGTAAAATCCGCCTCACCGCCGCGAGTCTGGGTCCACCTTTAGACGCGAGTCGTTCATGTTTCGCCGGCGCAAAGCTGAATACCACGAGTGCGTTCGCTAAAGGCCTAAAATGAAGACCTTGCTTGTCACAAACAAAAACGACTGGCAATCCTTAACGTCGATATGACCAAATCGTTAGATTCCTCCCTATATTACTCGCTGAGTCGCTGCTCCAGGGCGACTGCTCGTTGAGACAAGGCGGACACTCCTGGCCGGCCCAACAACCAGTGTTAGCAGCTGCCTGCGAACCGTTGCGGTTCGAGGCCATCCTTCTGAAGATCGTATCGCGGTGGTTGTCGACCGTCCCAGAGTAATGTTGAACGGGATTCTTGTCTCTTTGCCTTTAGGGCAGCGCCGTGCCGGATTTGGATTGCACGAGCCCGAAATCAGCACTGTTGAGGTTGCCGTCAACGGTCACGTCTTCGCGAAAGTTGGAACCGGTCACGAGATTGCCCGATTGGGATTTAGTTTGGCTAATATCGACGGAATTGAGGGTGGCATCGGTGTTGGTGTCCCCAACAAGGACGCCCATCGTCGCGGAAGCGGCGCCGATGGCTCCATTAGAGTCGATTGCACCGGATAGTGTGACGGTTAGATACTGGGCGTTCGGCACTCCGGTAAGGTCGACTGTGCAC
>JACCZO010000440.1 GCA_013695925.1 Chthoniobacterales bacterium | reverse complement strand
CGCCGGGCAAGCTGGAAGCTTGCGCTACCTTGATTATGAAAGAACATCGCCGACTCCAACTTCTCAGCCTGTTGCTATTGGCCACGCTTTTCGCCCTCGGCGCCTGTCACGGGAAACGCCTCACCCGCGCCAATGTCGACCAGGTTGCCAACGGCATGACGCGCAAACAGGTCGAGTCGATTCTCGGTCCGCCCACTTCGGTCGACAGCACCAACCTGCTGGTCACGAAAAAGGTGACCTACGTTTACGAGCAGGGCGGCGAGTCGGTCACGATCGTCTTTTTCAACGACCAGGTCTCTTCGAAAGAGAGCAACCTTCACGATTAGCCGTCATCTGTGGAGGCGACGATGACGCCCAGCGTTCCGGCCGACCTGGAACGCAAGATGGAGGAAGCAATCGGCCACTACCCGGCCGAGCAGAAACGCAGTGCGTCGCTCCCGCTCCTGCATCTCTGGCAGGAACATTTCGGCTTCATCAGCGACGAGGGAATTACCTGGATCGCGGCCAAGCTCGGGATCGAGCCGATCAACATTCTCGAGCTGGTTACTTTTTATCCCATGTTTCGCCAGGCACCCGCAGGACGGAAACACATCCGGGTTTGCCGGACGCTGAGCTGCGCCATGGCCGGGGCTTATCCCCTGATGGAAAAGCTCGCCGGCCTAACGAAGATCGATCGCGAACCCCAGGGCGCCGGAATGCACAACCCGGTTTCGGTTAGTCCGGATGGGGAATACAGCATCGAGTTCGTCGAATGCCTCGCCAGTTGCGGGACCGCCCCTGTTTGCATGATCGATGACGCCCTGCACGAAAACGTCGCCCCGGAATCGGCGGCCGATCTGCTCGCCCCTCAGTCGTCGCCGAACACCCAACAACCCCCGCCCCACGCGCTCGAACGCCGCCTCATTTTCAAAAACATCGGGCGCGATGATTACACGACCGACATCGATTGTTATCTAAAAAACGGCGGTTACGAAGATCTCAGGGCCGCGGTGAAAATGAGCCGCACCGAGATCGTCAACGAGGTCAAGACCTCGGGTCTGCGCGGCCGCGGCGGGGCCGGTTTTCCCTGCGGGGTGAAATGGAGTTTCATCAAGCCGGACGAGCAAAAGCCGGTCTACCTCATCTGCAACGCGGACGAATCCGAGCCCGGCACCTTCAAGGATCGCTACATCATTCACCAGGATCCGCATCAGCTGATCGAGGGAATGCTGATCAGCTGTTTCGCGCTCAACGTTCACACCGCCTACATCTACATCCGCGGCGAATTTCCCGAAGGCGCGAGAATTCTCGAGCGCGCGATCGAAGAAGCGCGCGCCCACAATTTCCTCGGCAGAAATGCGCTCGGCCTCGGCTTCGACGTCGAGTTTTACATCCACCGCGGCGCCGGCGCCTACATCTGCGGCGAAGAGACCGGCCTGATCGAGTCACTCGAAGGCAAGCGCGCCTACCCTCGGATCAAGCCGCCTTACTTCCCGGCCGTTCTCGGGCTCTACCTGTGCCCGACCATCGTGAACAACGTCGAGACTCTTTGCCACGTAAAGTACATCATCGCGATGGGCGGCGCGGAATACGCCCGGATCGGCCGGCCGAACAATACCGGGACCCGTATCGTCTGCGTCAGCGGCGACGTCGTTAGGCCGGGCTATTTTGAGATCGAAGTCGGCGCTCTCACGATGGGCCAGGTGATCAACGAAATGGCCGGCGGACCGAAGCCCGGCCGCAAAATCAAAGCCGTCATTCCTGGCGGCAGTTCCGCGAAAGTCCTGCGCGCGGGCGACACCTTCAAACTCAAAGAGCGCGAAGTTTCTATGGACGAAATCCCGATGGATTTCGATTCCCTCGCCGCCGCCGGTTCGATGGCCGGCTCCGGCGGCGTCATCGTCCTGGACGACTCGCGCGACATGGTCTGGACGTTGAACAACATCAACGAATTTTACGCGCACGAGAGTTGTGGCCAGTGCACGCCCTGCCGCGAGGGCTCGCTTTGGATGAAGAAAATCACCCAGCGCATGCTCGAAGGCGGCGGCGTCACGCAGGATCCCGCTACTCTCAAGAATGTCGCCGACAATATCGCCGGCCGCACCATCTGTGCTTTTGGCGAAGCCTGCGCCTGGCCGACGCAAAGTTTTCTCGTGAAGTTCCCCGACGAATTCGCCGCACGCGCGCAAAAACCTGTGCCGCCGCCGCTGCCGCCGGAATACACGCCCGGGGAATTGATCGCCCAATCCGAGATCCCCACTTCTCCCTTGGCCCACGACCCCGGCTGGGAAAAAGCTGGCTCAGCGGGAATGCTATGAATCAGGAAAGCAGGAAAGCAGGAAGGGATTTACGAAGCCGCGAGGTAACACACCGAATTATCGGCGCGGCGATTACAGTTCATCGCGACCTGGGTCCCGGATTTCTTGAATCGATTTACGAAGAAGCCTTAGCCGTCGAGTTCGCCCTCGCTGGCATCGGGTTTGTCAGGCAGGCGACCGTGCCTCTATTCTATAAGGATCATCAAATCGGCGAGCATCGCCTTGATTTCCTGGTGGAAGGCCTGGTGGTAGTCGAGCTCAAGGCCATCCGCGCCTTGGAAGACATCCATTTCGCAATTGGACGCTCATACTTAAAAGCCACCCGTCTTGAGGACGGGCTGTTCTTGAACTTCGCGACCATTCCCCTAACAATAAAGCGTTTTTGCCGCGAAAATCCGTCCCGAATGCCCGGTGACGATCTCGTCCTATGAGATTTTTTCCTGCTTTCCTGCTTTCCTGATTCACCCATGCCCGATCCGAACCCACCGATGGTAAATGTCCAGATCAACGGGGCCTGGCATCAGTTCCCCAAGGGAACGCGGCTAATTGAAGCCTGTGAGCAGGCGGGCAGCTACGTGCCGCGCTATTGCTATCACAAGAAACTCTCCTCCCCCGGCAATTGTCGGATGTGCCTGATCGAAATGGGCATGCCGAAAATGGGCCCGGACCGCAAGCCGCTGCTCGACGACGATGGCCAACCGGAGATTAACTGGATGCCGCGTCCGCAAATTTGCTGCGCGAGCGATGTCTCGGAAGGGCTCGGCGTGCGCACAAATTCGCCGCTGGTCGAGGAGTGCCGGCGCGGGGTGATGGAATTTCTCCTCATCAATCACCCGCTCGACTGCCCGATCTGCGACCAGGCGGGCGAATGCCGACTCCAGGAATTCAGCGTCGAATATGGGCGACAGGATTCGCGCTTCCTCGAGAACAAGGTGAAGAAGCCGAAAAACATCGAGCTCGGTCCGCGCGTCACACTGGATGACGAGCGCTGTATTCTTTGTTCGCGCTGCATTCGTTTCTCGAAGGAAATCGCGCACGACGACGTCCTCGGGTTCATCGATCGCGGCAGCCACACCGTCCTCACCGCGCATCCGGGCAAGCGGTTGGAAAATAACTATTCGCTTAACACGGTCGACATCTGCCCGGTCGGTGCGCTGACCTCGGCTGATTTCCGTTTCAAAATGCGGGTCTGGTTTTTGAAGGAAACGAAAAGCTTTTGCACCAGTTGCGCGACCGGCTGCAACACCATCATCGGCACGCGCGAAGGAGAGATCTTTCGCCAGACGCCGCGCGAAAACGACGCGGTCAATTCCTGCTGGATGTGCGATTACGGGCGGCTCAATTTCGATTACCTGCAAAGCGATCGTCGCCTGCTCGAGCCACTCGTGCGCGAACAAAATATTCTCCAGCCCGCGACTTGGAAACGCGCGCTCGAGACGATCGCGGCCCAACTAAAACCCTACCTTGGCGGGCAGACTGCCATCCTTGCCTCCGGCCGCATGACTAACGAAGAGCTGTGGCTCGCCGCGTGCCTCGCGAAATTGTTAGGCACGACCTTGATCGACATCGTCCCGCGGACCGGCCCGGGCGACGACATCCTCCTGAGCGAAGACCGCAATCCAAACAGCAACGGCGCCCGCCTCCTCGGGGTCGCTTCCAAATCCGGCCAGGTTTTGCCCCAGATCAAGGAAGCCATCTGGTCCGGCCAGATCAAGGCCCTCATTTCGTTAGGCGAAAATCCGGTGCGCTGCGGAATCTCGACCGATTTCCTGGCGCGGCTCCCGGTCTACGTCGTAATGGACATCCTTTCGAACGAAGCGACCGGCTTCGCCAGCGCGGTCCTGCCGTCGTTAGGCTTCGCCGAGAAGCGCGGATCCATGATCAACGGCAAGGGCCGCCTGCAACGGCTCAATCGCGCCGTCCCCGGCCCCGGTCAGGCGCGCGACGATTGGGAAATCCTGCGCGATCTCATTCAGGCGCTGGATGGCGGCAATAGCATCTACACGATCGAGGATGTCTTCCGGCAAATAAGCGAATCAGTCCCGCAACTCGCGGGGCAGACCCTGAGCCGTATCAGCGATCTCGGCCTGCAGGTGATAGAAACCGACCGGTCGCCTAATCCGCCGGGCGAGCCCTCCGAGGAGAAAGTGCGCGAGCGCGAACGGCAGACACATCCGCAATGATTGGCCTAACGATCGTGGCGACAGCTCCGGGGAGCGCACGCGCCTCGCGTGCCCAGTTCGGCGCCTCGCCGAACTGCTCCGCGGCGAGCGATGGGCTTTTCCAGCTCCCGTTTTTCGGTAAAGCGGACGCTCCCCATGTTGCCGGCGAGTCGCCGGCAACGGCACGCGGATCGCGTGCGCTCCCCGGAGGAAACCTTCGCCGCGCGAAACGAAAATGACGTTCCTCGTCCTCACCTCACTTCTGAAGATCCTCGGGATCGTTTTCCTGATCATCCTCCCGATGGTTTCCTACACCGTTTACGCGGAGCGCCGCGTCAGCGCGCTCATTCAGGATCGGCTCGGGCCGAACCGGGTCGGGCCGGCCGGCCTTTTCCAGCCGATCGCCGACGCGATGAAATTCATCCTGAAAGAGGATTTCACTCCGGCGCACGTGAACAAGTTTTACTACTGGCTCGCGCCCTGCCTCGCCATGGTGCCGGCGATCATGACCATCGCGGTCGTGCCCTTCGGCAGCACTCTTTTCGGGGTGCCGATGGTCATCGCTGACATCAACGTCGGCGTCCTTTATGTCTTCGCCATCGCCTCGTTAGGCGTGTACGGCATCGTCCTTGCCGGCTGGTCTTCGAACTCCAAATACCCTTTCCTCGGCGGGGTTCGCTCGACCTCGCAGATGATCTCCTACGAGCTGTCGTTAGGCCTGGCTGTCATCCCGATCTTTCTTCTCGTCGGGCAATTGCGCCTGACCAGCATCGTGCAGTACCAGATCGAAAACGGCTGGATGATCGCCCCCTTCATCGGGCACTGGACCGATCCCTGGAAATGGCTCCTCGCCATCCCGATGTTCATCTCCTTTGTCGTCTTCACGATTGCAATTTTCGCGGAGACCAATCGCCTCCCCTTCGATCTGCCCGAAGCCGAAACCGAGCTGGTCGGTGGTTATCACACCGAGTACGGCTCGATGAAATTCGCCCTCTTTTTCCTCGGCGAGTACGCCGCCATGATCACCGGCTCGGCCATCATCGTGACGCTCTTTCTCGGCGGCTGGCACCTGCCCCTGCCGTGGTGGAATCACGCTCACGGCTTTCACTGGCTGCTCGTTGACGGTTCGTTAGGCGGCTGGCGCGGCGTCCTCGGCGGCCTCTTCAACATCTTCGTCTTCTTCGGCAAAGTCTCCGCCCTTCTCCTCGTCTTTATTTGGGTCCGCTGGACCCTGCCGCGTTTTCGCTACGACCAGTTGATGCGGCTCGGCTGGGTCTTCTTTTTCGAGATCGCCCTCGTCAATATTTTCATCGCCGCGATCATCGTGGCTTACCTGCCCATCTGATAATGATCGCCCCTCGTGCTCATACTCGTGATCGTGCTCGTGATCGAAAGATGAGGGTTTTTGGATCGAGCACGATTACGATCACGAGCAGGAGCACGAGTTAAGAGAAATGGCG
>JACCZO010000428.1 GCA_013695925.1 Chthoniobacterales bacterium | reverse complement strand
CGGCTGCACCGGCTGATAGCCAACCCGCGTATACTTCGGAGTGGCGTAATACCAGGTCGCGCCGACCAGCGCCGTCACAATCACGATCCCGCAGATCATGATTTTGAGCGGAAGCCAGTTGGTCCAGCGCGGAAAGAAATTCGCCATAACGAATCAGCGGAGACTTACCCCGTCCGCGTGGAGCCGCCAAGTAGCAAAAGCGAAAACTGAAAAGAAAGGGCGTGGCGGCTTCAGAAAATAATTACGTTGTTTGAAAATCTGTTCGTTCGAGCGTCGCGAGGGGCAATTCTATGAATGGGCGTTTGCTTGGCAAAAGAATTTTAGAAAAAGAAGGCAGAAATTTCGTCTCTCATCGCTTCTGCCAGTTCCCTTCGGTCTAAAAAGGGAACGTTTGGTTCAGATTCCTGCGCAATGATGAAGATCGAGCGGAGGGATTCACCCTCGGTCGTGATGTAGGCGACCCGTGAGCAGAATCATAAGCAGCACCGAAATCAATCGGGAGGCCAGACCGACAAGGAGGAGCAGACTGCCGAAGCATTCCGTGCACGCGACCAGAATGGCCTGCGGTAAAGAAGCAGCGCGGCACGCGCAGGCCGATGCCGATGCCGTAATCATTGAAATTATTGAAAGGGTTTGCGGGGATGAAATTGCCTAACAAAAAGAAAGGTGGGTCCGCTCTGCGGACCGGGATGCGCTGCCTCCTTTGTAGCCGGGGTCGCTGACCCCGATGGCGCAGCGCGTCGTTGGGATCTCGACCGCCGAATCGCGCGCCAGAATCTTGCGCCGCCTTTTCGTGCATGTGGTGACGAAATAAATCGGCGGCTCCACCCAGACGTGCTCCAGCCGGGTGCTTGCGCATTGGTCCGGGGCCGGGGGACCGGGGACAACGTCCCCGACTACAACATCAACCTTCGCGAGAAGGCTCGTAATCGTCGGGGTGCGACTGCGGAGCCTGCGCCGGCGCGGGCCCTTGATCGCCAGCCGGGCGATCATCGTGCCGACGTTCCCGTCGAGGGCCGCGTCCACCACCACCACCGCCGCCGCTGCGACCACCACCGCGGCGTTCGCCGCGATCGCCACCTCGTCCGCCACCACCGCCGCGATAGTCACCGCGCGGTTCGCCGCCATCACCACTGCTCGGCGGAGTGAAGGTCTCAGCTTCGCCGCGGTCTTTCATCGCCGCTCGGCGCGAAAGTTTTACCCGGCCCTTGTCGTCTATCCCGATGCATTTGACCCAGATCATTTCGCCGATCTTGGCTACGTCTTCGGTTCGGTTGACTCGGAAATCGGCCAACTCGGAAATGTGCACGAGGCCATCCTTGCCCGGGAAAACTTCCACGAAAGCGCCGAACTCTTTGATCGAGACGACCCGGCCATGATAGATCTCGCCGATTTCCATCTCCTTGGTCATGCCGCCGATGATTTCCTTCGCGCGCGCCATGCTCTCGCCGCTCGTCGCGTAGATGTGCACGGAGCCATCGTCCTCGATGTTAATCTCCGCGCCGGTCTCGGCCACGATGCCCTTGATCGTCTTGCCGCCCGGTCCGATGAGCGCGCCGATCTTCTCGGGATTGATTTTAATCGTCTCGATCCGCGGCGCGTATTTGCTGAGGGATTCGCGCGGTTTGCCGATCGCCTCGGCCATGAAACCGAGGATCTTGGTGCGCGCCTCCTTGGCACGATGGACAGCTTCGGCCAGAATCTTGTGGCTCACGCCCGGTAGTTTCAGATCGAGCTGGAAACCAGTCACGCCGTCCTTGGTGCCGCAGAGTTTGAAATCCATGTCCCCGAAATGATCCTCGGAACCGATGATATCGGTCAGCAGGTTGTAGCGCTTCAGGTTGCCGCTCTCGTCGTTCTCGGTCACGAGTCCCACGGAAATGCCGGCGACCGGCGTCTTGATTGGAACGCCCGCATCCATCAAGGCGAGCATGCCGGAACAAACGCTCGCCATCGAGGTGGAGCCGTTCGATTCCATCACTTCGCTCACGATGCGGATGGCGTAACGGAAATCTTCCTGGTTCGGCACGACGGGCTCGACCGAACGCTCGGCCAGGGCTCCGTGGCCGATCTCGCGCCGGCTGGCTCCGCCGAAACGGCCCGTTTCGCCAACGCTGAAAGGCGGGAAGTTATAGTGCAACAGAAAGCTCTTGGAGGTTTCGCCGCCACCGTAGGCGTCGATGTTCTGCGCTTCTTCGATCGGAGCGAGGGTCGCGAGCGCCATCGCCTGCGTTTCGCCGCGCTGGAAAATAGCCGAGCCATGGGCGCGGGGCAGGACGCCGACTTCGCAGGTGATCTTGCGCAGGTCGTCGTAGCCACGTCCGTCGACTCGTTTCTGCTTGTCGAGGATGTTGCTTCGGAACGATTTCTTCTGGATGTAATCGAAAGCCTGGTTGATCGCGAATTTGTCGGCCTCGGGGAATTTCTCGAGCACCGCGGCCTTCACTTCATCGCGCAAACCGCCGACGGCTTTGCTGCGCGCGACTTTGCCTTCGGTGTAGAGAGCGGCTTCGATCTGATCGCCCGCCACACGGTCGGCGATTTCGAGAATTTCCGGTTTTACCTCCATGAGCGGCATCTCCCGTTTCGGCTTGCCGATCTGGGCCGCGAGTTCCTTTTGAATGCGGATCATTTCGCGCGCATGCCCGTGGGCAAACTCGAGTGACTTGATGAAATCCTCTTCCGGCAGCTCGTTAGCGGCGCCTTCGATCATGATGACGTCGTTCTCCGTGCCGACGTAAACCAGATCGAGATCGCTCTGCTCACGCTCGATGTGAGTCGGGTTGGCGATGAATTCCCCGTTCACACGAGCCACGCGGACCGCGCCGATCGGGCCCGCGAACGGGATGTCGGAAACACAAAGCGCAGCCGAGGCGCCGTTGATGGCGAGGATGTCGGGATCGTTTTCACCATCCGCGCTGAGCAGGATGGAGATAATCTGCGTGTCGTAGAGATAGCCGGCCGGGAAGAGCGGGCGCAGCGGCCGATCGGTCATGCGCGAGGTGAGCGTTTCCTTTTCACTCGGACGCCCTTCGCGCTTGAAATAACCGCCGGGGAATTTCCCGACAGCGGCGGCTTTCTCGCGATAATCGACCGTAAGCGGGAACCAGTCCTGGCCTTCCTTCAGGGAAGTGGCCGAGACGGCGCTTGTGAGAACAATGGTTTCGCCACAGGAGACGATGACGGAGCCGTCAGCGAGTTTGGCAATCTTGCCGGTCTCGATGGTGATTTGTGTGGACCCGATTTGGGCCGTGACCTTTTGTTGCATAACTTGGATTTCTGAATGCGCGAAACCCAGGCCAGTCACCCTGATTGTAGGTTTTAACTCCAACGTGGGAGGGGCCCTTTGCGCCCCGATCTGCGCGCGACCGAGCGCCGCACAAAAGGCGGCTCCCCATCTGAAGCTAAAACCTAAACTCAAGGTGCACTGACGGCCTGGTCGCCGTTTGTGTTCTTGGTTTATCGCATGGCGCGAGCGGCGCGCGAATGAACGCGAGCGACGCCAGAGATTTTCTCGGTTATTTTCGCAGGTTTAACTTCCCGATCACGCTCTTGTAGCGGTCCTTTTTCGACCGGCTCAGGTAATCGAGAAGGCTGCGGCGCGTGGCTACCATCTTGAGGAGGCCGCGGCGCGAGGAATGATCTTTGGCGTGACTCTTCAGGTGTTCCGTGAGCTGCGAGATCCGGCGAGTGAGGAGTGCAACCTGCACATCTGCGCTTCCGGTGTCTTTCTCGTGGAGCTGGAACTCCTTCATATCCATCGTGTCACTGCTTTCTGCCATAAACGAAGGCGCAGTGTAGATGAAGTTGGCCGAAGCGCAAGTAACGCGTCACCTTCCTGCCGCG
>JACCZO010000415.1 GCA_013695925.1 Chthoniobacterales bacterium | reverse complement strand
TGACCGTTTTCTTCGGCTCGCAAAACCCGATCACGGGCGATGTGCAAAACCTGCTGACCGAATATCAATACGCCTCGCGTGGCAAGATCGACCTCGAATACGTCGACCCGGAACGCAGCCTAACGAGGGCGAAGGAGCTCTTCGACAAGTATAAGGTGGTGACGGACGAGAGCGTCCTGATCGTCGATTACCAGGGCCGGAGCAAAACGGTCAAGGCCTCGGAGATGGCCGAAATGGACCAAGGCAATCCGATGTTAGGCGAAGCGCCGAAGGTGACCGCGTTCAAAGGCGAACAGGCCATCACCAGCGCGCTGATCGACGTCGTGGAAGGAAAGAAAAACACGGTCGGTTACATCGTCGGCCACAAGGAGCCGCCGCTCGAAGGGACGAGCCCCGTCTCGGTCCTGAAGACCTTTATTGAGAATGAAAACATCCAGTTCAAGGAGCTGAATCTCTTCGAAATGCCGGCCATTCCGGCGGACGCGAAAGTCGTCATGATTGCCGGGCCGCAATACGATTTCTCCGAGCGCGAGATGAAGTTGCTGCGCGATTTCTGGAACAAGGACGGCCGCATTCTGCTCCTCGTCGATCCGGCCGCCAAGACGCCCAAGCTGCTCGCTTTCCTCAACGAGCTGGGCTTGCAAGTGGATGACGATCGACTCATGGCGATGGTCAAAACCGGTATCGAAGAAGTCGCGCGAGTGCGCGATGTGGTCGCCCATTTTTTGCCTGATAACCCGGTGACCAAACGGCTGGCCGACGTGCGCGCTCCCTTCTTTGGCTCGACCAGCACGCTCACTCTCGATCCCCAGAGAGTCGCCCCTGCTAACATCCACCTTGCGCCGCTCGCCCAGGCCGAAAAAGGCTACTGGGGCGAAACCGATTATTTTTCCGACGACGAAGCTTTGCTGCAATTCGATCCAGCCAAGGACAAAGGCGATCCCCTCACGATCGCGGCCTCAGTCGAAAAAGGCGGAAGCGCGGATGAACGCGTCGAGATCAATTCCGCCCGCCTCGTCGTGGTGACCAACGCCACTTTCATCCAGGACAACGCGCTCACCCAGGATCAGCAGGGATTGGATTTCATTTCCGCCAGCCTCAACTGGCTCCTCAGTCGCGAGCAGATGATCGGGATCGCGCCGAAAATTCCGCAGACCCTTACCTTTACGCTCGACCAACAGGCCTTGCGCAAGATGCGCTGGATCGTCCTCGTCCTAATGCCGCTCGTCCCCGCCGTCCTCGGCCTCTTCGTCTGGTGGCGGCGTCGCGCCTAACGATTTCCGCAGGCATGAAAACTCGGACCACGATCCTGCTTCTCCTTCTCGCCGTTGCGCTCGGCGTCTGGATCAAGTTTTTCGAAAGCAAAAAACCGAATACGGCCGCGGCCAAACGCGAGGCCGGCAACGTCGTTAATTTCAGTCGTGAAAAACTGGAGGGCATCACGATTCAAAACGGCGACGACCGGATCGAGCTCCGCCGGCAGGCCGGAAGATGGCGCCTGCTCGCGCCGGTCAAAGACCAGGCCGATGGCGCGGTGGTCGATAATCTGATCAGCGACCTCGAGGCCTGGCGAAAAGAGGGCAGTATCCCGGCCAAAGAAATGACGGTAGAGAAAGGGCGCATGGCTGAGTTCGGACTCGTCCAGCCAAAGTTGCGACTGCGGTTGCGCGGCCCGGAAATGCCGCCCGAGATCTGGTTCGGCAAAGACACCGCCTTCGAAGGGCAGATGTATGTCCGTTTCGCCGAGGCGAAGGAGGTTTACATCGCGACGCAGACGGTCCGGAACGATATCGCGAAAAAGCCGGACGAATTCCGGGATCGGAAATTGACCGACCTAACGACGGCGCAGGTCGTGCGCGCCGTCCTGCGCAGCCCGGCGGGCGAGATCGAGCTGGCGAAAAAGAATGAGCACTGGGAAATCGTGAAACCGCTGCAGGCCCGCGGCGACGACCAAAAAATCGGTGACCTGCTCGCGCAGGTAACGAATGCGCGCATCCAGGAATTCGTCGCCGACGACGCCGGCGACCTCCACGCTTACGGCCTCTCCGAGCCGCGTGGCTCGATCACCGTTTACGGCGCGGATGACAAGTCCGCCAGCCGGACGGACTCGTCCGGTGGCGAAGAAGGCCGGACGCTGCAGCTCGGCAGTGTTGCCGAAAAAATCAAGGACGCTGTCTATGTGCGTTACCTGCCACGGCACGCAGTCTACGCCCTGCCGAAACAGACCGACGCACTCCTGACGGTCCGGCCTAACGACTTGCGCGACCGGCATCTGATGCGGCTCGATACCAACAACCTCGATCGTCTGAATGTCGAAGCCGTCGGCCAACCCAAAACCGTCCTCGCCCGCAAGGACCAGAATTGGACCATTGCGAGCCGGAGCGACCAGCCGGCGAACGGAGACGAAGTCCGCCGCCTGATCGACACGCTGAACAGCCAGGAAGTGACCAAATTTGTCGCCGACACTGCCTCCGAGTTGCCGAAATACGGACTCGATCAGTCGCAGGTCAAAGTGACCTTCAGCTCCTACGCCTCGGAAAACACGGCCGAGACCGGCGCCGGCGAACATCCTTTCCTCACCCTCGCGTTCGGTAAGATCGAGGGCGATGACGTCTACGCTCGCGTAGGCGAAGAACCGTTCATCGTCGCGGTCAATCGCCAACTGCTCGATAAGATCTGGGTCGACCCGTTGCGCTGGCAGGCGCTGCCGGTTTTCAATTTCAAGCCTAACGACATCCACCGGGTCTCGCGCGTGACCGACCGCGAAGAATCGCTCGTCCGCAGCGGGCCGAAGGAGTGGAAATGGATTAAGGGCAGCGGCGAAATCGACCCGACCGATGTGCAATCGCTCCTCAACACTCTCGCCTCCCTGCGCGCCGTCCGCTGGGTTGGCGCCACCACTCCCGCCCACGGATTCGAAAAACCGTTGCTGGTTTTGACTTTCACCACCTCGCCGGACGACAAAGCGCTGCACAAACTGACGATTGGCAATCCGACCGACGATCAGATGTGGTTCGCGAAAATCGATGGACGCGACGGGACATTCGTGGTCAACCAACCGGACCTTAACGCGCTCAAACTCCCGCTCGCGCAACCAGCCTCGCCGAGCCCGACTGCAATCCCGCCCGTTGCTTCACCTTCGCCGTCATTGTAGCCGGGGTCGGTGACCCCCGCCCCCCGCAAGTGGCTGGCTCACTCCACCGGTGTCAGCGACCCCGGCTACAACCTGATTATCGCGCCGCGCAGTAGAGCGTGACGATGCCGCCGGTAAGCGGCTCCGCAGTAGCCTCGCTGAAACCACTTCGCTCCAGCAGCTCGCACATGGCATCGCCGCTTGGAAATTTTTCGATCGACGCGCCGAGATATTGGTAGGCTGCGCGCTCCCCGGTTACCGCTCCGGCTACCCATGGCAAAAGGTGATGCAGGTAGGCGCGATAGATCGGCCGCAGAAATCCGTCCGGCAGTGAAAAATCGAGGATGAGCGCATGTCCGCCCGGCGTGAGCACACGCGCCATCTCTTTCAAGGCGGCCCCCCAATCCGCCATGTTGCGCAAACCGAACGCGACCGTCACCGCCTCGAAGCTGGCCTCGGCAAAAGGCAGATGGAGCGCATCAGCCACGACCGTCTTCGCCAGGCCCTTGCGTCGTGCTGCGGCCAGCATCTCGGGCGAAAAATCGACCCCGATGATCTCGGTTCCGGGCAGCTTGCGCTGGATCGTTAGGGCGAGATCGCCGCTGCCGGTGGCAAGATCGAGGACCCGGCGCGGTTGCCATCGCTTAACGATCTCGGAGGCGCGGTGCCGCCACCAGAAATCAAGTCCCCCGCTCAGGAGATGATTGGCGAGATCGTAGCGGCGCGCGACGCGCTCAAACATGGCGCGGACTCTAGCCGGATCGCGATCGACGGTGTGCGAGCGACTCTGCATCTCGTTCTCTAGCGGTGACCGGTGACCGCCGTCAATTTGCCAAACAAGGAGCGGCGGTTTGCAACCGCCGTGGGCGCTTACAAAGCGCCCTTCCTTGCCGCTACTCCAAGACCGGCTCGCTCCGATCTTCCTCGCGCGCGGCCAGTTTGTTCCTCGTCATCATGCGCGCGCAGGTGTTCCAGCGCAGGAGCGCGTCGTCGTTCCCAGGCGGGCGGATTTTTTCCGCGAGCTCAAATTGCCGCATCGCTTCGCAGAGTTCGTCGTAGGCGTAGTGATTCGCGCCCGGGCTGCCCTGCGCCAGTTTCGCCTTGGCCCGGCGCTCCGCCAAAATTCCGCTGTAGTAGGCGCGCTCGTACTCGCCTTTGATCCGGGCGAGCAATTGATTGGCCGGCGTGTCGCTCACTCCGTAGCCCTTGCTGAAACGATCGGTGATCGCGAGCAGGAGAGTGATGATCGCTGCCTGGTTCTGCGGGTCAGTGGCGAGGATATCGAGACAGATGCTTTCCGCTTCACCCGGCTCGTTCAGGAGCCGGTAACGCTCCGCCTTTTCCAGGGCGGCCGGGATGGCCTCTTGCGAAAGGGATTTGAGCTCAGGCATGTTCGTTAGGCCGAAGGCCGCTCCGGCGTGCGTTCGTTTTGGCGCCGGATTTTTTTCCAGAGCCAGCCGAACGGGTCGTAATAGTCGTCCACCACCCGTTCCTTCAATGGGATGATCGCGTTATCGGTGATGTGAATCTCCTCCGGGCAGACTTTCGTGCAGCACTTGGTGATGTTGCAATAGCCGATCCCCTGCGCCTCGCGCAATTCCGTCACGCGGTCCTCGGTGTCGAGCGGATGCATCTCCAGCGCCGCGACGTAAACGAGGTAACGCGGCCCGATAAACTGGTCGTGTTTGTGATGGTCGCGCAGGACGTGGCAGACATCCTGGCAAAGGAAACAC
>JACCZO010000403.1 GCA_013695925.1 Chthoniobacterales bacterium | reverse complement strand
GAAGCTCGTCCGCCGGGTGGCGGCGGCGGTTACGGTGGTGGCGGACGCAGTGGCGGCGGTGGCGGTGGTGGATACGGCGGTGGTGGCGGCGGCTACGGTGGTGGCGGCGGCGGCTACGGCGGCGGTGGCAGTGGTGGCTACGGCGGCGGTGGTGGCGGCGGCGGACGCCGGGACGGCGGTTCGCGGCGCGGACGCTAAACCAACCGACAACAACTTTACCAAAAAGCGCCTCGGGAAACCGGGGCGCTTTTTTTTGTTAGGCCGGGAAACCGCCGCGCGCGCCGCGAGGGCCGATTTTAGTGCATAACCCCGGCCGGAATGAACCGCGCCGCGGCAGACAAACAATCCTATGGCAAAAGAATCACAAACCTCGAAATCCTCCACCGATCGAAACCTCGACATCCCGCCCATCTCCAAGCCGACCGCCGGCGCGGCCACCGGGGCAGTCGTCGGCGCCACGGCCGGCCCGATGGGAGCGATCGTCGGCGGCGTTATCGGCGGCGTGCTCGGCAAGCGCGCCCAGGACAACAAGCCGCTCATTCCCGAGGCTGGGACAAAGGCCGTCGTCAGGACCGCGCGGGCGGTCGTGCCGGCGGTGAAGCGCGCCCTGAAAGCGGTTCGCCCAGGCAAATCGAAGAGCGGCGGCGCGAAGAAATCGACCGCCAGGAAGGCGCCGGCAAAGAGAACCGCCGCGAAAAAGACCGGGAAGGCCAAGTCCGCGCCGGCTCGGGCGAAAAAGAGCGCCGGCTCCTCGCTCCGCGGGAAGAGCACGAGCAAGAAACGGCGCTAGAACAATTAGTCGGCCTCCATAGCCGCACGGCGGTCGATCGTCTCGCCCGGTCAGCGCGCAAGAACCCCTCCTTCGCGCCCAAGCGCGGTTCCGGCGACTGCGAGCGCGGTTCCGGCGACTGTGAGCGCGGTTCCGGCGACTGTGAGGGCGGTTCCGGCGACTGTGAGCGCGGTCCCGGCGACTGCAAGGGCGCTTCCGGCGACTGACCGGGCGATTCTGGCGGCTGGCGCAGCAGTATTTTCGGTGACAGACCGGCTCTGGAGGCTGGCGGACTCGGTCTGGAAAACGCGGACGATCGGAGGGCTATCTGTCCGTTAAAGAAAAAATCAAAAATAAACAAAGAAAAGTATTGCCAAGCGCCGCGTCTCCGGACATCGTCGGCATCGTCCGTAGAAAATAACAGGAAAATAGCCGAAAATTCAGATGAAATTACTCAGCAAAATTGCATTAACGATCGCCCTCGTCGCGGGAATAACGGCGGCCGCGCAGGCGCAGATCAGCTACACGGGCACTACCTACACTCAGAATGCGAACAGCTTCTTAGGGACCTCGGCGACTGTCCCCGTCGGTTGGGCATATGCCTTTACGGGAACATCAGTTTTCAACGGCGTCGGTACCGGGACATCGGGAACCGGTGGCGCGTGGGCCTACGGACTATTGGGAGAGAACTCATTTGGCGCTCTACGAAGTGGTACGCCGGGAAACATTACCCTTTCGGTGAATTTCACCAACAGTACCGGATCTACGCTGACGGATCTGGTTGTGATGTTCAACTACGAGCAATGGCGTTACGCAAACACCAGCGGTTGGAACCTCTCAGGGACCGGGGGTCTCACTGGTGTCGCGGCCGTCAATAGTGCCGATTTCACCGGTGGCGCGATTGGTGTGAATGGAACTCCCACGTCGATTCCGATCAATTTGACTCTTACCGGTCTTTCAATCCCAAACGGCGCAACCTTCGGTTTTAGCTGGCTCACTACCGACGCTTCAGGTTCCGACAACGGCATTTCGGTTGATGACTTCAGCTTGAGTGCTATTCCCGAGCCTTCGGTTTACATGCTCCTCGGCGTCGGCCTGCTCTTCTGCGGTCAGCGTTTCCTGCGCCGCAAACGCGCCTAACGGATTCCCGATCTTCACAAAAACCCGCGCCTGACGGCGCGGGTTTTTTGTTGCCCCGCCCCGGGCCTAACGTTCGCCGAGCAGCTCGTAGGAAAGTATGCTCAGGCAATAAATCGCCGCCGTCTCGACCCGCAGAATGATCGGGCCGAGGGTGAGCGGCGCGCAGCCGTGGGAGCGGGCGAGCGCGATCTCCGCCGGGGTGAAATCGCCTTCCGGCCCGATCACCATCAGCACCCGCGCCGGCCGCGCCCCGTCGTGCGCTTGCTCGTAGTCGGACAGGATTTTTTTCAGATGCCGCG
>JACCZO010000397.1 GCA_013695925.1 Chthoniobacterales bacterium | reverse complement strand
AGCCAGTAGAACAAAGTGCGATCATCTTTGTCAAGCCAGCAGTTCTTGGTGCAAAGTTCTCGCTTTCCGGCGGCCCTTGATTTCAAATTCCATCACCATGCACCGAAAAATAGCCCTAACGATCCTGTTCGCGGCCTGCGCCGGCGCGGCTTTCGCGCAGACCCGCGCCCTGCTGGCGGCCGTGGCCTCTCATATTTGGACGGGCGCGAAAACTAATGGAGTCTGCTGAATAAGCGCGCAACTGGCGATAGACACCACGGGTTGTCCGGTGAATTATGTTGTATCCGTTGCAATCGTTGAGACTCGTCGCGGTGACACCGTTCGGGAGGGTATAGTGGAGGTGTTTCGTGTTTCTGAGCGACCGCCGGAGTTGGCATACAGATGGGCCGTTGCCGCACCAGAAGGCCCCGAATACGTCGCGGTCCTGGGCGAGCCGCCCGTTGATTCGCCCTTGCCAGCTATACGAACCTAGATTGCTTCACGCGCGAAGTGATTTGAACAACTGCTAAACGGTGCCAAAAAACAAACGACGGTACTCGCAACAACCTGTGATTTGGTTCGATACTCCCCGGCTGGACGCCCTGCGGCGGGCGGTGAGTAAAAAATCAATTGGCCTGCTCCAGCTTAGCCCGCGCGCCTCAAACGCTCTCGAAGGACAGAAAATCAATTCCATCGGCGACCTCATTAAGGCCGCGCGCAACACGTTCTTCGCTCCACACCTCGGGGTGAAGTCGATTGCGGAAATCAAGGGGGCGCTCGATTCGCTTTCGTCCTCCATCGACCAGGACGGAAATGTCGATTGGCTTCGCTATGCGGCCAACCGCCACTTCGTGATCTTGCCCAGCATGGAGCTCGAAAAGGGCTCTATGAGCCGATTCCTCCCGCAGATCCCTCTTGTCATGGAGGCAGCAGTTGAATCCTCATGCGGTGTCCACGCGAAAGAATTATTTCAGCAGTATCTATTCGGTGACAAATTCGGCAAAGCGACGTTGCCCGAGATTGCTCAAAAGCTTGCATTTTCGCGGCAGTTTGCCTCCAACGTGAAGAACAGCGTGTTGGGGGTGCTTCGCCGCACAATCTTCGAAGACGATTATCGCGGTTGTCGCTTCAGATTTCGTCACTCCTTCGTTCTTCGACTGCGCGAACTTAAAACAGCCTTGGATGAAACGGGCGGCCGCGCATTTCCATATGCGGTTTGGGACCAGATCCTGGCTCGCACTTGGGGAGTAGCCGCGACCCAGGTTGCACCGATTGAAAACCTGCTCTTCGCCATTTTCAGCTATCAGGTTGTGCGTCCTGTCCACCCGCAAAAATTATCCATCGTCGTTCCGAAGGGTCGCAACGTACTGGCGCTTCGGAGGGCCCTCGCAGATATAGCGTTGTTATTGACACAGAAATTCCCGGACGGCCTTTCGGAACTTCAACTCCTATCGAAACTGCAGCGCTCGAACAGAGACAACGTCCCGCTTCTTGCGGAGATCCCCACGCTGCTCGATGCAATCCCGGGTTTGGAGAGCGATGGCTCCGAAGGAAAGGTTCGCGCTGGAATGGACAAGCTCACCCGGATGAGCGACCAGCTCGAACGCATTCTGCGCGCGCGGGGCGTCCCGACGACCACTCGCGAGTTGGCGTCAGAGGTGAATCGGTTCAAGGGCAGGGCCGGGTCTATAAGATCCGCAAGAAACGTCAACTCGGCATTATCGAATGATAAACGGTTCAAGATAATAGGGCGGACCCGGATCTGGATTCTCAGTGAGTGGGACCATATCGAAACGCGCACCGTTGCTGAAATCGCGGCCGGCCTGCTCCGCCAGGCGGCTCGACCCATGACCGAATCGGAGCTGTTCGGACTAATTGCTCCGACGCGGCCAGTCGCGCAGTCCTCGATCGGAACGTTGCTGCGCCAGAACGGAAGATTTCGACGCACCGCACCGTGCACCTGGACGTTAAAGTAAACCGCCCGACTGACCTTCGGCGGTTTTCAAAGCTTGTGGAGGCCTCGCGGAAGATGTTTTTTTGACTTCGGCGGCAGAGAAGAACATACAGCGCGTTCCAAAATTCCGTTGCCCTGTGGCGTTCGTAAACCAGCCTTCGATATTGATTGCATAGCCACCGCGCATTCGCTTGACGACTACGCCCTCCGCGCCGGGGTTGACGTCCGAACTCCACGATTTCGCAACCCGCGCTCTGTCGCCCTTCTTCAAGATTTTCCCCGCTGCCTGCTGATAAGAAGGTAGGTGAACCCGGACTCGATCTGCACGAGCTTCCGAAAGAGTTTGTAGTCGACCAGTCTACCGGCCCGGAAGGTCACCCACATCAGGGACATCACGACTTGACGAAAAGTCGCAGCCGTCAAGGGATTGCTCATTTGCAGTTTGTCCTCGTCGTATCGCTCCTGCAGTTGAGCCAGGAAACCCCGGCACTGGCCTAGCTTCAGCCGCAGTTCGTCTCGGTCAGGCATCTCAGGCAGATCGTTCGCCCCCGTTTCCACCCGCGAACAGAACACTTCAGCCTGCAACATCATTTCTGCCAGTAGCGAACTTTCGTCGTCCATCGCGGGAAGAGGATAGCGCTAGCCCAGGTTTTCTACGGACGGAAATCCCAGCGCGATGGCGACATCGAACCAGTTGAAGGCGAGCATTCCCGGGCTAATCTCTCCGGTTTCGCCCTGCGGTCGCCCCCAGTACCAGAACTGCGATAACCGCTGGGAGCGTGACGGGCGTAGAAAACAAGATTCGGAATTCTTGGCCCAGAGTAAAATTGCGTGGCTCCGAAGCTATCCCTACAGTTTGCGACGGGCCGGGGCGGGGGGTCGGCCACTTGCACCTGCGGGGAGAGCGTCGCGGAGGAAGTGCTGTGTGGGTTGGAAGGCGGAGGAACGTCTTTTAGTTGCGCTGACAGGCAAGCTATTAAGACAAGAGCGACGGCGATGACAATGAACCCCACGGCGAACTGCGGGAAGGTGACAGCAGAAAAAGGTTGGTCGGAATCTTCGGATGGCAACTGGACCATCTCTCCACCTTACCAATCCCGGGTTGTTGTGGCAATGCCGGGGATCCGGTTCCAGAGCGTACCAAAATAAGCTCGACTAACGAGACGGAAAACCAGGACAGCATCCGGCAACGATCTCAATCTTGTTTCGCGACCTGCCTGATCGAGACCGGCAGCCGGATGGACGAAGTGATTTTTGAAGAGTTCAAGGGAACCGGCAACATGGAGCTGCATCTCGACCGTTCGCTGGTCGAGAAACGGCTCTATCCTGCGATCCACATCCAGCAGCGCGTTATCGCTGCTGCTAGCGGCGGCGGCGGAACCGTTGGCCTGCTAGCAGAAGAGCCATGCCGCC
>JACCZO010000369.1 GCA_013695925.1 Chthoniobacterales bacterium | reverse complement strand
TGGCTCCCGCACTTTACGTTCGTTAGGCGGGACGGCTTGGAAGGCTTCTTCGTAAAGATCGAGGATGGCACGGTTCGCGCGGTCGCCGATGGCGTGGGTCTCGACCTGGATGCCGCGACGCAGAGCTTCCCGCAACATTGGGCGCAGGATTTCCTCCTTCTCGGTCAGGAACCCGGAAGTATCGGCGTCCGAGTAAGGCTGCAAGAGCGCGGCGCTGCGCGAACCGAGCGAGCCGTCGAAGACAACTTTGATCGTGCGCGTAGTGAAGTGGTGATGATCGGCCTCGAGGATCGGTCCCTCCTTCAGGATGCGCTCGGCCGCGGGGCCGGGACCATAGACCGCGTTGTAAATCCGGAGCTTGAGTTTGCCTTCGCCGGAAAGTTTTTGCAGCAACTCCAGCTCGGGAAGCTGGCTGCCGGCGTTTTGAATTTCACACCAGCCGAGCGCGAGCGATCGTTTCGCACCGAGGACAAGGGCGCGCGCGTTTTCCTCCGGCGTCGCCGGTGGAATCTTGTCCGCGACCAATGCCATCGCGTTATCGAGCAGCATGCCGAGCGGTTGGCGGCTCTTTTTATCGCGCAGGATTTCTCCGCCAAATGGATCGGGTGTTTCCGGACCGACGCCGGCCATTTCCAAGGCCTTGCTGTTCGCGACTGCGCCGTGGCCATCGGCTCGCTCGAGATAGACGGGATTGTTAGGCGCAACCTTGTCCAAATCCTGACGGGTCGGGAAAACAGGCGGCTTCCAGAAGGTTTCGATCCAGCCGCGGCCCGTGATCCAGCGGCCCGGACCGACTTCGCCAACTTGTTCCTTGATCTTGGCGAGAAAGAGTTCGCGGCTGGTCGCGTCTTCCAAATTCAGATGAGTCAGGCGCTCGCCGACGCCGAGGAGGTGATAATGCGAATCCGTTAGGCCGGGGAGAACCGTTTTAAGCTTGAGATCGATCGTTCGCGTATTCGACCCGGAAAGTTTCTTCGCCACGTCGTTCCCGCCGACGAAGAGAATGCGCTCGCCTTTGATCGCGACCGCCTGGGCCCGCGGAGCGGCCTCGTTCGCGGTGTAAACGTTGCCGTTAAAGAAAATCGTGTCGGCAATCTCCGCTCGCGCACCAACCGGAAGAGCGAGGAGGCAAAGGAGAAAGAAAATCAGCTTCATTGCCAGTTCGGCGAACGCTTCTCGAGGAAGGCGGCGATTCCTTCTTTGGCCTCGGCGGATTCGCGCGCTTCCATATGATGGCGTAGAGCACTTTCGACGTCTTCTTTTACAGAAGAGGACCAGAGTTCCTCAATCAAGCGTTTGGTGTTAGCGAGCGCGGCGGGGGCGTTTTGCAGGACGGCCTCGACGATTTTTTGCGTCTCGTTTTCCAGTTCGTTAGGCGGAACGACCCGGTTCACGAGGCCGATTTCGCGCGCGCGCTCGGCGCTGATCAGGTCGCCGGTGAAGAGGAGTTCGCGGATGTCGCGTTCGCGCAATTGGCGACGGAGGAAAGTCATGACGAGGCCGGCGACCAGGCCGCGTTTGGTTTCCGGGTAGCCGATCTTTGTTCCTTCGGCGGCCACGACGAAATCGCAGGCCGACATTAGGCCCGCTCCGCCCGCCACCGCGGCGCCGTGGACCTGGGCGATCGTAATCAGGCGAGTCTGGCTGACGGCAAGAAGCGTGCGCGCGACCATCTCGGCCGAGCGATGAGCTTTTTCCGTCTCGGCCGTTTCCTGAAGGTCGAGCCCGGCACAAAAGACCTTCCCGGACCCGCGCAGGATCAGGATGCGCTGATCGGAATCGGCCGCCGAGTCCATCGCCGCAGTCAGTTCGGTCAGCAGTTCTATTGTTAGGGCATTACGTCGCTCGGGGCGGTTGAGGGTGACGATGGTGGCACGATCTTTCTTTTCGACAAGGACGTTAGGCATACGGAAATGAACTCGATGATGAAGAGGAGACGATCTTTGCTACCCTTCAGATGACAAGGACAAAGGGCAATGACGAACGAAACTGTGAAACTGATCGAGTGTCCGCGCGACGCCTGGCAGGGGTTGCCGAAACAGATCCCAACCGAGCTGAAGGTGCGCTACCTGCGCTCGCTCATCGCGGCCGGATTCCAGCATCTCGACGCGGCCAGTTTCGTTTCGCCCAAGGCGGTCCCGCAGATGGCAGACAGCGAGGCGGTCCTCGCGCAGCTCGCTCCGCCTAACGACGTCGAGATCATCGGGATCGTGGTGAACGAAAAGGGGGCGGAACGTGCGATCGCGACCGGCGCGGTCAGCACTCTCGGTTATCCCTGCTCGATTTCGGAAACGTTTCTGCGCCGGAATCAGAATCAATCGCTGGAGGAGAATCTCGCGACCCTGGAAGAGATTCGCGAGCAGGCCGAGGCCAGCGGTCTTCAGATGGTCG